>CAJLBR010000006.1 GCA_905204915.1 uncultured Clostridium sp. | reverse complement strand
AAAATATCTCTATAAGAATATCCTGCTTTAGCCATAAGATTAGCACCGTATTGGCTCATTCCAACTCCGTGACCATATCCTCTAGTTGTAAATACAATGTTATTTCCACTAGTCGATATATCGAAGTCAGCTGATTTAAGGCCAAATATTGTTCTTATTTCTACACCAGTATATTTCTTATCACATATAGAAATAGTTTTTACTCTATTTCCAACAGTTCTTTCCAAAATTTTTATTTGCGAACTAGATGTTAGTGGTACATTTAATTTTTCTGCTATAGTAGACATAGGAATAGATTTTGAACCAGAGTAACTTGGAATACCAACGTCCCACGGGCTTTCTACACTTACTAAATAAGGATAAGCAGTAGACCAAACATTTTCTGCATTTTCTGTTCTACCATTACTAGTAGAAAAATATAAGGCATCTATATATTTACCATTGTATGTTAAATATTGTCCTTTAGTTGAGTAAACAGCATTTTTAACTTTATCATAATATGCATTATATGAATTTCCCCACATACTCCTTAATTCCGATTCTGTTTTATATACTTGGTTAGAAGTCGTAGCGGTTAGTGTAGCACCATATGATAACCTTTTAAGAGCGTAAGTTCTTGCGGCTACGGCTTGTGCTTTTAAAGCTTCTGTATTGAAAGCAGCAGGCATTTCTGCACTTACAACACCAGTTACATAGTCTTCCAGAGAAATTGATATTACATTTCCAGAATTTAGTTTTAAATTTATCATTTTTTCGTTTGTAGTAGTTGTATTATTAGTGTTACCAGTGTTGATGTTATTATTTGGAGTTGAAGTTGAAGGTTTATTTGAGGATTCAGAGGACTTTGAAGTATTGCTTGTGGTAGTGTTTGAGGCTGCAGTGGTATTATTATTTGAAACTACAGGCGTCGCAGTTTCTTCAGTCTTTTCTTCACTTTCTTCATCAGTTTTATTATCATCTGAATTTTCTCCACTAGCTTCTTCCTGAGTTTCTTCTTGTTCAACATTTACAGGTGCTATATTGTCAGTTTCATTAATTGTTTGAACCGCTTCGATACTGGGAGCTGTACTTTTTTCGGGATATTTTATATTAAATTGATTGATTAATGCTGCTGTTAATAATGTTCCAAGTGCCACACCATTAAGTATTAGTATTGTAGTATCATTTGTTAGATTTTTAAAGTTCTTTACAGCATAATCTCTAATTTTGTTAGAAACTTCTAGAGCATTTTGTTTCAATTTATTAAAATCTAAAGAAAATTCATAATCAGCTGGATAGTCAACATAGAGCATTATGCATTCTTTTCCATCTATAATCTGAGTATTATGGTATATTTTCATAAAATCACCTAAAAATATGTTGTGTAAATACCATTAAAATATACTCAATTAATTATAAACATAAAATAAAAATTTAATTTTATAAAAAATAAAAAAGCCCCCACTTTGTGAGGGCTAGAAAAACGTTAGGCACTTACAAGACAGTCAAGCTTCTCAAAATACTCAATAAGGTCTCTGTATTCCCTTGATGTCATGAGTTCGATGTAGTTTCCTGAATTGTCGCATATGAAGTAGCGAAGTCTGGGATAAGTGTAGTCAGTAACAAGAAGTAAGTCATAGGGAAACTCTAAGAACTGCAGATAGTTCAAGCATTCCCAATGTACAAGGACATCATCCAATGTACCGTCACCGACGTTTTTCATTGATTTCTTTGATATGAAATTGTTAGCCTTAATAAAAGCCGCAATTTTCTGATCAAAAGTCATAGAATATACCTCCTGTAGTTACGGTGGGTCAGATTACTTACATCTATATTATACAACATTATGTAAAATAAATCAAGCTTTTAGCTACTAAGTCAAATGTAAAAAAAGTACCATCCTAAATTGGATGGTACAAACTTTTTAATGAATAATTTTACTTTAGTTTCTGCGTTTAGATTTTTTTTATTGATCAGCTTCTTTTATAGTAATTGCTTTCATCTTTTTTGTAAATTTGAATTTGATTTAGAAATCCTTTGGGAAATCTTATCTCTTTGCTCTGGTGTTATATCTGGTTCTGATATGTTGTTTGGTATACCATGAGTTTCAAATGTAATTGCCATTATATTTCTTCCTTAACAAATTTGTTTTGGTTTTTGTGTTATTAACGTAAGTATTGTAACATTTTTTATGATTTTATCAATATTTTGTTAGAAAAATATTACATAATTTACATTGAAACTTGCTTTTGATAACAAAAAAGGAGGCTTCACAAAAACTATGTGAAACCTCAATATCTGGTGACCCATACGGGAATCGAACCCATGATTCGGCCTTGAGAGGGCCGCGTCTTAACCGCTTGACCAATGGGCCATTTGTAGATATTATAACATAACAATTCTTATTAGTAAAGATATAATTTGAAAATTGTAGAAATAATAAAAAAATGGTTGCATTTTGCAACCATTTTCTAATATGTATTATTTAGAATAGTTATATCATTCCATTACAGCAGCAATCATTGTTATTGTTGTTAGAGCAACAACATAGAAGTATAATAGCAATTATAACTACTATAATTATACAACCACAACCACCATTTGAAGAATTAGAACAACAATTATTTGAATTCATAAATATCACTCCTTATAAACAATTAATTCATATATTTACAACATTGTATGTTACCACTCTCAGAGCATAAATCTTTAGAATTATTATAATCACATTTTTGTGAGTAAGTTTGGCAATTCAAGTCACATGATTTATTATCACAGCAATTTTTATTATGCGTACATTTCATATCTTTGCAGTTATTCATGTAATTTGGATTTTCTTGCATTCGGTTAAAACAAAGGTACCAGTCCATACAATTGTAATTTGCACTATTATTTATACGTTCTATTAAACCTTGATAAGTTGTTGGTGATGGAATTATAGTTGGAGCACCAGGGATCCAGTTAGCAGGTGTTGCCACATTTTCCCTATCGCTTGTTTGCATAGATTCTAAAAGTCTTAATATTTCTCCAATATTTCTTCCATTTTTCATTGGATATTCAAGTTTAGCTCTTATCTTCTGGTCGGGATCAATGATAAATACACATCTTACAGTTTGTGTGTTACTTGCATTAGGTGAAATCATGCCATATTTTCTTGCAATTTTCATGTTTAAATCAGAAATTACTGGAAAAGGAATTTGTATTCCAGTTGATTTATAGATGTTGTTTAACCATGCTAGATGAGATGGATTACTATCAACTGATAATCCTAGTAGGTTACAGTTTCTATTTTGAAATTCAGGATACATTTGTGCAAATGCAATAAATTCAGTAGTGCACACAGGTGTAAAATCACCAGGATGAGAGAATAAAACTAACCAAGCTCCTGCAAAATCACTTAATTTAATTTCACCAATTGTAGAATTAGCTATAAATTGTGGGGCTTTATCTCCAATCATTGTACCTTCTGATCTTTCAGTTGAATCATCTTCTAAAAGAATCTTCAATCTAGAACAGCTAGAATCATCTAACTTTTCAGTAGTTTCTAAAATTTTTTGTTTTTCTTGTTCCATAAAAAGAATACCTCCTTTGTAATATGCTATGAATCTAAAATAAAAGTGTTACAAATAATGTTTTGGTAAAATTTGGAAAAAGTATCTTAAATATGTTGAAAAAACACTTAATCAGAAAATAATTGTAATTTAATGTAAAAAATGAATAATTGAAAGCAAGTGAAAATTGGAGAATTAAAAACGCTATATAATATAGTTGGAAGGTGAAATATATAGTGGTAGATAAAATTAGCAATTATATATTGGACAACCTGTTATATAAAGATGAAAAGGTAGAAGGCGACGAGAGAGAAATAATGTTGTTTGGGGTTACCAGAATAGTTGAGGATATTCCTAAATATACATTAATAATTTTGATTAGCTGCTATCTAGGTGTAATTAAGAGAGTTGGAATAGTTTTTTTAATTACTCTATTATATAAAGTTTTTGTAGGTGGAGCGCATGCAAGAACTAACTTAGGTTGTTTTGTAGTTTCTACATTGTATTTTTTAATTCCAGCATTTCTTCCAAAATACTTAAATATAGGAAATAAAGTTATATACATATTATATTCTATAGTATTTATTTTTTCATTATACGTAATAATTAATATAGTTCCCGCAGACACAGAAGAAATACCAATTTTGAATAAAAATAAACGAAAATTAATGAAATGTTTAGCTTTCATAAGTTTAATTGGAATTTATATTTTAGTTTTAATTATAAATAATAACGTTTTATATAAGATTACTTTAACGACAGTGTTTCTTATTGATTTAGTAGCTATTAAACCTGTATATAAAATGTTTAGGTGTAAGTATAGCTATGAGTCTGAAGAATTTAAAGATTACTTTTAGGTATATAGGGATATTTATTTATTCCTTATATATAAATTTGTTTTAATTAAAATTTTACTAGTTTCATTATGCATAGAAATATGTAAATTTAAGAGGAAAGGAATTTTACTCTTTTTATAACGCCCGAAATAGTAAGAATAATAATTTAAAACAAAAGAAGTCGGTAAAGGGAGGTATATTATGAAAAAAATTATGAAAAAGGTGGCTGAAATGTACGCAAAAAATTCTACTAATAGTTGCATTGTATATGTTTTTCACCAACCAAGAGCTCCAAGATGTTTGATTGAAAAGTAACCATTCAATTAAACAAATTTATTATTATCATCAAAACAAGTTAAAGCAGGGAATATCCCTGCTTATATTATTTTATAATAGTGATAAGAAAATCGGGGAAGTAATGTTCCCCGATTTTTAACTATATATTTAATTTATAACTTTTTCAATTATTATATTTTGTACAAACATACCATGTTCTAAAGAAGCATAGATTTGTGAGTTTTTAGATTTATCTATTAATTTCTTTACTTCCCATAAACCAATACCAGATTTAATTTTCTTAGATGATACGCCTTTTTTGTATATATCTTTTAAATTAATATCAATATTTGTATCATATGTGTTGTAAACTTTTATTATATCTGCATCTTTTCTAGCATCATATTTCATTTCAAGTTTCATATATTTATTGTCAGTTTTTGAAGTGGCTTCAATTGCATTATCTAAAACAATACCAAGAATTCTTGATAGTTCTGGCATTGGAAAGCTAATTTCTTTTATGTTAGTTACAATATCAAGTTCAAATTTTATATCTGCTTCCATTGCGATAAAGTATTTTGCACCAACAATACCATAAATAGCTGGATCATTAAATACTTTTTGATCAATTACTGATAAATTATTAACAATATTACATTCATCTAAAACTTTATTAATATGTTCTTGAAGTTTATCATATTGTTTAGTAGATACATAACCATTTAACGCTTGCATTATATTATTGTAATCATGTTTTAAAGTTCTAACACCATCAACCATGCCAATCATTGTTTTATTATGTAGTTCACTTATTTCTAAATCAGATTCTGCTTTTTCTTTTTTCATAATTGTGTTTAAATAATTAAATATAATTATGCATACTAATATTATTTGTATAGTATTTACTATTAATATGGAAATTGGATAGTTAAACTTATACACTCCAAATAAAATTAATTGTGGAATAATACATATTAAAAGTATTAATGTAAATTTTAATGCATCTTTAAAGGTATTTTTGTTTATATTAATTTTTTCCATTAAAAATTTGTTTAATATGAATAAAATTAAAGTTGTAATAACACAATCTAAGGATACTATAACATATTGCAAGAATATAGAATTTACAAGGTCTTCTGCAGTTTTATTAAAAATCAACCTAATTGAGAAAACAGATATTATTTCAGAAATAGCCATTATCAATATTGGTGAGAATGATAACAATATGCAATTATTAATACTTGTTTTTAATAAAAATTTAGAAAGTAAAAAAATACAGAATATAAAAAACACTGAATTGGATAGTGCTAAATCCGTATAAATTGTATGAAGTATAGTAACTATAGTGCATGTAAATATAAATACAATAAGTGAAATTATTTTTTCTTTTTTATTTAGTTCCTCCTTACAAAACTTGTTAGCAACTGTTATAAAACATGAATAGAGCAATAATGTTTGAATAGAGGTACTTATTACTTGTAATATTATTTCTTTCATAAAAATTCTCCTTTATTATACAGAAAAATGGGAATTAACTGGGCAAGTTTTACCATTAGAAAAGGTTATTACCCCTTCTTTTTTATCTAAACTAATTATATTGTTTAGATTTACAATATAAGATCTGTGACATTTTGCAAAATTTGGAGGAAGTTCTTTTAGCAATGTTTCTAAGTTTTTACTAGTTGTTTCTATACCGTAATTTGTGACTACAATTGTTTTATTATTTTGTCTTTCTATATATAAGATAACATCATTTCTGACAGACTTCCATTTATTTAGATGAACAAATAATTTTTTGGAAATATCAATGTCATCTTTTAACCTTTTTACAACTTCATTAAATACATCTTTTGTTATAGGTTTTACTAAGTAGTCAAATACTTTTGCATAAAAAGATACATGCATATACCTTTGATGACCAGATAAAAAAATCAGGTAAAAATCTTTATTAATTTTTCTGAGTTCACTAGCAAACTCAAGTCCATTTTTACCAGAATTTTGAAAATCTACATCTAAAAATAATATATCTATATTTTGATTTTTTATTTCGTTCAATATTTTATTTTGATCGGTAGTGACAGTAACTATTTCTGCGTTAAAGTCCTGTTCCATTATCGCGGATTCCAATATTTTTGCGCTTACCTTTAAGCTTTCAACATCGTCATCACACATTGCTATTTTTACCATATTACTTCCTCTATTTCCATTTTTTTACATACGACTATATTACTACAATTTATTTTTAAAGTCAACTATTTTCAAGCTTTTTTTGCAACAATTTGTTTACAAAATTCGACAAATTGACTGGTAATTTTTGATCATAAAATTACAATATTTAAATATAATGTAAGAGGAGTGAGTGGATTTGAATTCTAAAAAAAGTGAGAAGAAAAAATGGTATAAAAGTATTGCTAAAAGTTTAAAAGAAAGAAAAATAATATCTAGTGCTACTGATAAATTTTCTGATTTTTTAGAATTACCAAATGAGGTAATGTCAAAGACAACTAAAATTACAACTATTGAAAATAGAGATGTGTTAATAGAAGGGTACAAACAAATAGCAGATTATTACGATGACTATATAAAAATCAAAACATATAATCTAGATATTATAATAGACGGTAGTCAACTGGATATAAAAGAGATAACAGATAGTGAGTTAGTAATCTCTGGTAAAATTTACAGTTTAAATTATAAATAAAAAACTAAGGAGTGATTTTTTTGGGAATTAGTGATGATTTAAAAAATATTGCTGGTATTGTTACGGTAGAAATAGAAGGATTTTTTACTGAAAGATTTATAAACCTTTGTAAAATAAATAATATAAAGATATTTGATATACGAAATATGGTAAAAGGCGTTGTTAGATTTAAGATGAATATATCAGAGTTTAAAAAATTAAGAAAAATTGCTAGAAAAACCAAATGTAAAGTAAAAATAAAGAGTAAAGATGGACTATACTTTAAGTTATTTAAATATAGAAAAAGAAAGTTTGCTGTAATTTTATTCTTTATGGTAGTAATATTTAGCATAGCTTTTTCTACTTTTATATGGAATATAGAAATAAGTGGAAATAATTATATTAGCAGTGATGATATTAGAAATGCACTTGAACAAAGTGGAGTATATGTCGGTAAGAATAAAATTGGACTAGATAAAAAACAAGTTATAAATAATCTTAGAATAAACTTAAACGATATTTCTTGGGCTGGAATTGATATAAGCGGAACTACATTAAAATTAGAGGTAGTTGAAAAAACGAAAATAGATGAAGATCAAATACAAAATAATTCAATAGGAGATATAGTTGCTAACAAATCGGGAATTATAACAAAAATAGTTCCAGAAAATGGTACTGCAAAATTTAAAGTTGGAAGTTATGTAGAAGAAAATATGGTAGTTATAGAAGGAAAAATATATAGCAAATTTCTTGATCCAGTAGATGTTCCAGCTAAGGGAATCGTTAATATAGAATCAAATTATAATTTTGAAAAAGAATATAAATATGTTAATTTTAATAAAGAATTTACTGGTAAAAAGATATATACTGTAGGAATTACCATAAATTCTAACGAAATTATGGTAAATTATTTGAATAAAAACAAAAAATATGATATAAGTAAAAATAGTAAAACTATAAATATATTTGGAAAGGCTATATCTTTCGATTTCTATGAATGTAGTGAATATAATGAAGTACAATATACGAAAAATAAAGATGAGCTTATAGAAGAAGGAAAAAATGAATCAAAAGAATTTATCGATTCTGCTTTGAGTAATTTAAATGACGGAAAAGTGGTAAATGAAAATACTGAAATTATAGAACAAACAGATGGAATTTACTACAAAACAAATTACGTTGTAAATGAAAGAATTGGTAAATTTGTAGAAAGGACAAAAAATGAACAATTTACATATTGATTTAGATGAAAACATAGTTAATTATGTTTTAGAAAAAACAAATGTTAATATAAAAGAATACACAGAGAAAATAGTATGTTTTGCTTTAGAAGAGCAAAACATACTAATAGATGATGTTTATATTTCAATTAATAGTGCAAGCAAAGAAGAAATAAAAGAGATAAATAAAGAGTATAGAAACATTGATAAATCTACTGATGTATTATCTTTTCCAATTTTTGATAGAGAAGAATATCAAAGAATGATATCTCAAAATGATGAAGATAAAAAAATAAAGGAACTTGAATTAGGAGATATTATTATTTGTTTAGATGTTGTAGAAGAACACTCCAAAGAATATGGAACTGGGCTTCTAAGAGAAATTTTATATATGATTACTCATGGAGTATCTCATCTTCTAGGATTTGATCATATTGAAGAAAATGACAAAGTAGAAATGAGAGCTTTTGAAGAAAAAATATTGGGTAAATTAGGAGTGAATAGATTAGATGGAGAATAAAGATTCTAATTTGAAAAAGAAACCTGCTAAAGAAATTAAAAAAGAGGAAAATCTGGAAAACTTAAAACATACTAAAAACAAAACGTTTATGACTGCAATGGGACATGCGCTAGATGGAGTTATTAGGGCTTTTAAAACAGAAAGAAATTTAAGAATAGATTATATTATAGGACTTTTCGTCCTAATTAGTAGTCTTTTCTTTGATTTTACTCAAACTGAATTTGCTTGCTTATGTCTTACAATTGGTTTTGTAATATTTGCTGAAATGATAAATTCTGCAATTGAATACATAGTTGATTTGGTAACAGATAAATATGATGATAGAGCCAAGGCTGCCAAAGATATAGCTGCTGGTGGAGTTTTAATTGCTTCTGGTGTTGCAGTAGTTGTTGCATACTTTTTATTCGTAGATAAAATATGCAATGCTACAACAGCTGTGCTAAGTTCAATATTAAGTTCTAAACTTCATGTATTATTTACTATTATTTTTGCAGTTATTTTGCTTGCAATAATATTAAAGGGGATGTTTGGAAAAGGAGAAAAAGTATCAGCCGTTTATCCAAGTGCTAGAGTTGCCCTTGCATTTGCACTTACAACATATGTTTATTTAATTACTAAAAGCATATTTGTTGGAGCAGTTGCATTTATATTGAGTTTAATGATAGCTCAAATTAGAATAGAAAATTCTAAAGTAAGACCAATTTATATGGTATTTAGTGCTATTCTTGGTGTGCTTGTTGTTCTTATAATATATCAAATTGTTCTTATGGAACCACAAGTTTCAAATATTTTAGATTCTGTAAAATCTATATTTACTAAATAATAATAAAATTTTAGATACATATAATGTATAAGGTGATTTTTTATGAAGAAATTGTACATTTATGTATCTTTGTTTTTTTTATTGGCAATAATATTTTTTAGTGTTAATAAATTAAAAGAAGAAAAGATGGTAGAAGTAAAGGAAACTTTCGATTCATTGAGCGTTATTTCCAATTCATGTATAAAAGAGATAAATGAGGAAAATGATAAAAGTAAAGTACTAATATATTATCCACAAACTGGGTATGAAGTATTAGATCAGGAAATTACAAATTTTATAAAAGGAATTTATAATGATTACAATAAGGAAAATGCTGAGATAGGAGATAATATTCCTAGACAATCTCAACTTTTAATAAATTTTGATTGCTATGAGTATAAAGATTATGTTTCTTATGTATTTAATACATCAAAGGATATACTAATGGCCCATCCAGACCAGCGTATACATACTATAAATTATGATGTAAAAAATAATAAAATTGTTACAATAAAAGATCTTGTAGGTGAAAATCCTAATTTATTAAATGTATTATCTAAATATACTTATGAAAATTTAAGTAAAGAAAAAAGTATAATTGAATATGGTTCTTTTGATGATTTAAAAAATGGAACTTTACCAACTGAAGAAAATTTTAAAAATATTGCTTTTACAAAAACGGGGTTATTAATTTTGTTTGAACATTACACTGTGGGCCCATATGTACTAGGAGAATTTTCGGTTACGGTTCCTTATGATAAAATAATTTAAACGATTTAATTTACTATTTTTTTACATTTTTGATAAAAACTATTTACAAAACTTTTCATTTTAGTATATAATTTATATATACTTATGAGAAAGGTGTAGAGGTGAATTATATGGAAAAAAATAACGTAGAAAGTAGTAAGAAAACTACTAAAAAAGTATCTACGAAAAAAGCTACTAATTCTAATAAAAAATCAGGAGACATGGCATCAAGAAAGAGAGTTTTTGCAGTATTAATAGCAGTAATATTTGTTTTAGCTGTTGTATTAATAGTTATACCACTTGTAAAGAAAACTGGTGATAAAGCTGAAGCTGCTGGTAAAATTGCAGAGGAAAAATCATTTGAAACTTATAAACTAAAAGATACAAAAATTTCTTATGAGGATGACACTACAGTATTTGAAACAAAAATTGAAAATATTGGAAGTGAAACAATTCCTGCTGGAGGATTTAATATAATTCTTTTAGATAAAGAAGGTGCTGAATTAACAAGTATCGGAGTATATTTAAAAGAAATGGAACCAGCTGAAATTATTGAAACAAAAGCTGTTATAGCTGAAAAAATTGAAAATATTTACGATATGAAAATTGTAAGTGATGAAAGTGTACCAGACGATACTGAACAAGTACCAGAAGATGCACCTGTTGAAGAAGTTCCTGAAGAAACAGTTGAACAGTAGATTTCATTAGTTATTTAAAATGATAGTGGCTTTTTTGGTTACTATCATTTTCTTACTTTAAAGGAGGAAATGAAGTGAAAGTAAATTCTAACGTTGAATTTGATAAAACAATAAATTTACCAGTAGATACTATAAAGGTTAATTCAGATGCTATAAAAGAAGAAGTTTACTTGTTAGAAAAAGTTCAAGATCAGAAAAAATATAAAATGGCAATTGCTAAAAATACTGAAAGCAAAAGTCATTATGATATTACAGATATTGCAATGTACGTTAGTGATTCACTAGAAGTTACAGAAATAACTAATAAGATATTAAAAGATATATTTATAAGAAATAGAATTATGAACGGAAATTTAGTTTATCATAATATACTTATGATGAATAATAATAATCTTTTAAAGTCTATAAAGGAAGTAGAATCAGAAGAAGAGCTGCCTCAAAAGCAAAAAAATACTAAGGGAATATTTGCTAATGTAAAAGAAAAAGAAAAGGCTAATAGTATTGTTAAAGCAAGACTTTTTACAAGAAAAAAATTAGAAGAAACTCAAAGATATGAGCTTTTAACAGTAAATAGACTGGGAACTATCAATGATTATACAAAGAATTTTTATTCAACTCTAAAACCTGAATTTGAAGCTAATATGCTAGATAAGTTTTATTCTTTATATAAACAAGGAAAAATTTATAAAGAAAACAAACCTGTATATTGGTGTAAGAATTGTAAATCATCTTCTGACCATGTAAAATATGTTTTAGAAAACAAAAATGTAAGTTTTATTTTATATAGAATTAAAGACGATCATTATTTATTTGCTAAGTACAGCAACTTAAGAAATACTTATTTTGTTGGAACAACTATATTGCCTTGGACTTTAGTATATAGTAATTATTTGGTAATAATCCCTGAGAAAAAATATAGCTTGGTAGAAGTAAAAACAGACTTTGCTAAGAACCATTACATAATAGCTTCTGATTTTGTTGAATACGTTATGAAAGAGGCAGAAATAAAGGAATATACAGTTTTAGAAGAAATTGCTGGTGAGGAGTTAAAGTGGTGTTTGTGCCAAGATCCACTAGATTATACTAATAATATTGCTATAATTGGTTCAAAAGAAGAATATGTAGTGCCAGATAAAAAGCATTCAAGTGGAATAAGAATATTATCAAATTGTCATAGCTATATAGACTATTTGATATATAAAGAGAATAGATTAGAAGATGAGATAAAAAATATTCTTGATATAAGACTTAATACAAGTAGTCTTAGTAGACAGTTTAAGAATATGTATTATAAGAATGTAAATGATGAAGTTATTGCATATCTAACAAAAGCTATGTTCTTACTTAGTAATAAAGAGCATAAAATAAAGGTGCCAAAATGTAAGATATGTAATGAAGATTTAGTTTATAGATTTGTTAATGAATGGTACGTAAAAAAGGATGAAGAACAACTAGTTAAACAAAAAGAACTAGAAAATATAATTCCTAAAGTAGTACAAAACAAAAATGTTAGTATAGAAAAATTAAAAGATTACTTGAATAAGATATATGATGTTCAAGCTGTACAAATTTCAGAAGAAAAATTATTTGGTGTGCCACTTCCGGTATTTTCTTGTGGAGAGTGTGGAAATGTTATACTAACATCAGAATCATTAGATTATATTAAAAAAATTGTTAGTAGTAAAAAAGTAGAAGAATGGTATAAGATGACTCCAGAAGAAATTTTACAAAAGAATGTAAAGTGTGACAAATGTGGTTGTGATTTCTTTTTCAAAGAAGATGGAGTTTTAAGTGACTTCTTTAAAATATTATCTATGCCATTAACACTTGTTACAGAAAATGAAGATGAAAATGGAAAAGAAGATAAAAATATTATAATAGAACCCAAAAGTAAATTTTTAGAAAAAATTAAAGCTTTAAGTTTTGATAATGATATTTCTTCTGAAATTCAAAAAGTAGATAAAGTATTAATGCATGGTATGGCGCTAGATGATGAAGTCTCATTAACACTTTCAAATATTGTTAATAAAAATAATATTGCTCAGAAAAGTAATGTTAATGCAAATGCTAATACTCAAAATACTACTGAAGCAGGTAACGCAAATTCAAAATTTTTAATAAACGATATAATGAATAAGTATGGTACTGATATTTTGAGACTTTGGATTTCACACAAGTATGTTAATTCAAAAATATCTTTAAAACAATCTGAAATAAAGCAAGAAAAATATGTTTATAACTTTTTAAGAATGACATTTAAATATTTACTTTCAAATTTACAAAACTTTAATCCAATACAAAATTATATTGAAGTAAGTAACAGAGAAGATTTAGATAAATATATGTACATTGAGTTATCTAATTTAGTTACTAAAATAAAAGAAAATTATGAAAATTTGAAAATTAATGAAGTTTATGAGCTATTAACAGATTTTTGCATAAATAAGTTATGCAGAACGTACTTTGATTCTATAAAATATAGACTTTATATATTAAAGTCAAATAATCACGTTAGACTTAGTACACTTTCAACAATGTATGATATACTTATGATGCTTATAATATACTTTGAACCAATAGTACCATTTTTAATTGAGGAAGTTTATCCGTATATATGGCTTAAAGATAAAACTGCTGAAAAAAATGTTTTAAATTTAAGAGATGATTTTGAACCATCAAAATATGCTTTTGTAGATGAGTATAAAAAATGGGATAGAATATTTAAATTCAAAACTAAAATGAAACGTGTTCTTGGTAGTGCCCAAAAGAAAAAAATAATTGGAAACACTCTTCAAGCCAAAGTAATAATTAGCACAAATAAAGAGGCTAAAAAATTTATTGATGATAATTATGATGACATATTAAGGAGTATAAATGTGTCACAGATGGTTGTTCAAGAATCTGATAAAGAAAGAGTAGCAATCGAAAAAGCAGAAGGCGTTGAATGTGCTAGATGCAAAAATTATGCTATTGATATTGGTAAAAACTTAAAATATAGATATCTATGTCCAAAATGTGCTGAAATAATGGAAGAAAATTGATTTATATAGAAAGAATAAAGGAGGGAAAATATGAAAGACTTTCTAAAAGGACTAGCTGTTTTTATTATCATATCTTGTTTTAGTGTTGTTATTCCATATATGTTGCTTAATAAAGCTGAAAATTATAGCTATGATAATATGAAGGTTGAAGAACTTGGTATCAAAGGAGAAGGTGAATACTTTCAAAATATTTCTAACATAATAAACAACAATTTAGATAATCAAGAAATAAGAGCTTCAGCAGTAACAGTACAAGCTGTAGCAGGAGAATATTATGATGTTATGAACAATACTGTTAAAATAATAATTTGCTATTTTGAACTAGTTATGGTAGTATCTCTTATTGGAATTGGAATATATGGTCTAAAAAAATCAGATAAAAAATATGTTTCAAAAGCATTAATTACATCTGGAACTTTTACTTTAATAGTTGTTATAATTAATGTAATAAATTATTATATTACTCATAATGGTTAATCTTAATGCCCCTTTGGGGGCATTTATTATAGTATTTTTTAAGTATAATTTACTAGAGAAAGGTGTTTTTATTATGGAAAAAATAACTCAAGTGTTTTTGATAAGGCATTCTGAACAACTAAAAATAAAAAATGAAAGCAGCCAAATATTAAATGAAAAAATAATTTTATCTGTAGAGGGAGAAAGAAAGGCAGAAGAGATTAGTAAATTAAGAGAACTTAGTAATATAGATGTTTTGTATTCTAGTAATTATGTAAGAGCAATTTCAACAGCTAAATATATAGCTTCACAAAATAATATAGAAATTAATATAGATGAGAATTTAAATGAAAGAAAACTGGGAAATTTGGATGCATTAGAAAAATTAGGAAAAAATATGCACCATACTTTTACTGTAGAACAATTACTAGATGAAACTTTAAAAAATAAAGATTGGGAAAGTAGAACTCAAGTTGTAAAAAGAATGGAAGAATTACTTAATAACATTCTTAGCGAAAATTTAGGGAAAAACATTGCTATTGTTAGTCATGGTGCTTCAATAAAATTTATTTTGATGAATTGGTGCAATCTAAATAATAATTATGAACTTGAGTATAATTCGAGTATAATTAATGTAAACTCACCAAGTGTAATAAAACTTGTTTTTGATAATAAAAAATTAGTTGGATTATCCCAAATATTTTGAGAAAATATTTTAGATGTTAAAAATAAAATATAAGAAATTCATAAAAGTAAACTATAATAATATAATGTAATATATATTATTATGAGGTGATTTTGTGGAAAATGTGGAAAAATATATTAAAATTGTAGCAGCTTTTTTAATAGTGTGCATTATAAGTACAAATGTGTTTGCAAGTAATTATATATATGAGTCAGCTAAAGATGAAAGTAGTAGCTATATAGTAGATGAATCTAGTATAAGTACTAATGCTTCAACGCCAGAATTTCAATTTCAATCAGCTGCTCAAGTGTTAATGGAACCCAAAAGTGGTAAGATTATTTATGCAAATAATGAAAACGAAAGATTACTTCCTGCCTCAGTAACAAAAATTATGACCTATTAAAAGATACTTTTAAATTTAATAGAAATAAAAGGAGAAATGGTAAGTTAATAAATGAAATAAATTATAATTTATCTTGTTATATAAATTTTTAGGATAGTAGAAATACTATTCTTTTTTTATAGCAAGATTCGTAAATGTGACACATTTACTTTAGGATATTCCTAAAACCTTTATAAAAATTGTAGAAAAAAATAAAATTTATGATATAATGTTTATTATACAAGAAAGGATGATATAAATGTTTGAAATTGAATTTAAATTTAGAGTAAAAGATAAAAAGAAAATAGATAATACGTTTAAAAAATTGAATTGTAAATTTTCTGAATTACATCAATGTGACCATATATATGTTAAAAATGGTATAAATAATTTTAATATTCCGTTAGGTGAGAATGTACTTAGAATAAGAGAACAAAATGGAGTAAATTATATTACATTAAAGCAAAGATTAAATCATTTAGAATATGAAACAATAGTAGAAGATTCAAATGTTATTAATAATATTTTTATTACACTTGGATATCATAAACTTGTTGAAGTAGATAAGTATAGAAAAGAGACTAATATAAAAGGATTTAATATTACTGTGGATGAAGTGGATAGGCTAGGAAGTTTTGTAGAAATAGAAAAATTAACAGAAAATGAAGAAGAGATAGAAAAAATTAAAGATGAAATACTAAAATTTGCAAGTGAATTAGGATTTTATGAGAATGATATAGAAAAAGAAAAATATGATGCAATGATACTTGATTTAAATAATAGTGACAAACAATAGATAATATGCCAAGCAAATTTTACATAAAGTGTTGAATTTCTTTAAGAAATATTATATAATGTTAATGAAATTTTTGTTTATCAAAATACAAAATTTATTTTGAAATATTGTAATATTTAGAATAAAGAAAGGAAATTAAATATGGATAATGGAAAAATTGTAACCCTATCTGGTATTTCTGGCTCAGGAAAATCTTATTTAAAACAGCATATTTTATCTAATGATTCAGCATTTGAAGTGTTAATATCTGTAACTACTAGGAAACGGAGAGAAGGAGAAATAGATGGAATAGATAAGTATTTTGTGACTAAGGCTGAAATTGAAAAAAATAGAAGTAATTTATGCGCAATTAACGAAGTTTATGGTAATATTTATGCATATAAATTATCACAAATAAAACTTTGCACTTTAGGTATAAATTTAATAACTGAATTATATTATAAGAATATTCCTGAATTTAAAAAAGAATTTGAGAATGTTTTAAGTGTATATGTTTTACCTTCTGATTTAGAGAATACTGTAAACGAATTAAAAAAGAGAAACTTAGAAAAACAGGATTTAAGTAGAAGACTTAATGATATTAATAAAGAATTATTATTTTTTGAGTCTAATACAGAGTTATTTGATATAGTTGTTTATAATGACTATTCTAACGAATCTTGTTTAGAATTTACAAAAAAATTATACAATAAATTGAGGAGGAAATAAGATGGTTAAAAATATTTATAATAAGCTATCTGATGATACTAAAAGAGCGATAGAGGAATTTAGACAAGAAGCACTTCGGAAGGTAGTATATACATCTTTTGATGGCGATGACATGCATCATATGCTTAAAATTTGTGACAGAGTACTAAAGGAAGATAAAATAGCATTAAATCCTGAAATGGCATTAGGTTACTATATTTCTACAGAAACATTAGGTGAAAAGAAAATAGAAGTTATGACTGATTGTTTAACACTTACAATCTTTTCGGATGATTTATGGGTGTATGGTGATAAAGAAAAACTTCTTTCAGAAGGAATTATGGCAGAGATTTTTCTTTGGAGTCAAGTAAAAAATAGAAAAGCAACATTTATCCCCAATATATATGGAAATGAATATACTACTTTAAACTATTTGGAAGTTTCCGAATGGTTAGAAAAAATGACTAAAGAAGAGTTTAGAAATGATATATTCAATAACTTATTGAATGGGTATAAATCTACTTCTCATAAAACTGTCTATTTAGGTGCTAATTTTTTAAATTTTAAACATATTGATTGGGCAAGAGTGGCTTTATATAAAGAAAAGCTTTGTCCAATTTCACCACAAAATATTTTAAATTATTATTTATATAGTGAGAATTTTAATAATAATTCAAGATATTTAAAAGATAGACTTACTTTGTTGAATAAATCAGATATATATTGGTTATGTATTGATACTTCAAATTTTGAAAGGGAGTTAAAAAATATGGATCAATATACATTAGCAGAATTATATATGCTAAACGAAGTATATACTGATAAAGAAGTAATTGTTATGGATTGGTCAACTTTAAAAGTTCCAAAATATAATAAAATGCGTCAATGGGCTATAACATCACTAGAACAAGAAGAAATTCTTGGTGAAAATTGGCCAATTAACTTTAGGAGGTAATGTAAATGAAAAATTATTACAGTGATTTAGAAAAAGAATGTAAGAATATTTTTCAAAAAGTAAAAAAAGATAACACACTTTTAAGTGGTAATATCTTAAGTGATGAAACTAAGAAATTTTTAACAAATAACTGGAATGCTTTTTTAATAGGCTTGATTTCAGATCAATCTATTAAAACTGAAATTGCTTGGAAATTACCATATGAGCTTTCGAAAAGACTAGGACATTTTGATTTGCAAAAAATACTTAATGAACATTCTGTAGAAGGTTTGGAATGTATTATCAAGGAAAAACCAGCTTTACATAGATATCCTCATAAAATTGCAGAATATATAATGTTTGCAATAGATATGCTTGTAAAAGAGTATAATTCTGATGCTGAGGAAATATGGAAATATGATTTGAATGCGGAACATATAATAGACAAACTTGAAAGGTTTAAAGGTATTAGTCATAAAAAAGCAGCATTGGGTACACTTCTTTTGGTAAGGGATTTTGATGTAGAGTTGGAAAACTTATCTTGCATTGATATTACTTATGACTTACATATTAGAAGAACTTTTTTAAGAATGGGATTAGTTGAAAAAGATAATATAAGTGATGTTACAAGTGTTGCAAAAAAAATACATGGTGAATTTCCTGGAATGTTAACACTTCCGTTTTGGGTTACTGGTAGAGATTATTGTCGACCAACAAATCCTAATTGTGCAGAGTGTTATTTAAAGGAATTTTGCTTGAAAAAAATTGAATTAGGTAAGGATATATAATATTTGAATGTGCCCCATAAAAATATGGGGTGCATTTTTTGTATTATAGGAAATATCGTTTTTTAATAAAAATATGTAAAATGAAAAAAGAGCATGAAAAGAGAGCATATAGAGTATGCTTTTAAAAAAATAATCTAATTACTCTAAGAAAAAACAAATTAATCAATATTTTATCCTCAAATATATTGCTAAAAATAAAAAAATATAGTAATATATAAGTTACTCAGGAGAGTCTTGGATTTAGAAGTTGAAAGTAATTTTGGAAAGAACTTTCAACAAAATATTGATATTTTAATTTGTTTTCGCAAGAGCAGATTAAAGGATTCTTATTAAAGAATTTGAAAAGCTTAGCAGCCCACGAAAGTGGTTTGTTAAGTTTTTCTTTTATCCTAGTATTTTTTAATTATAATTTACTAGAGAAAGGTGTTTTTATTATAGAAAAAATAACTCAAGTGTTTTTGATAAGGCATTCTGAACAGCTAAAAATAAAAAATAGAAATGTAAAAAATGAAAGTAGCCAAATATTAAATGAAAAAATAATTTTATCTGTAGAGGGAGAAAGAAAGGCAGAAGAGATTAGTAAATTAAGAGAACTTAGTAATATAGATGTTTTGTATTCTAGTAATTATGTAAGAGCAATTTCAACAGCTAAATATATAGCTTCACAAAATAATATAGAAATTAATATAGATGAGAATTTAAATGAAAGAAAACTGGGAAATTTGGATGCATTAGAAAAATTAGGAAAAAATATGCACCATACTTTTACTGTAGAACAATTACTAGATGAAACTTTAAAAAATAAAGATTGGGAAAGTAGAACTCAAGTTGTAAAAAGAATGGAAGAATTACTTAATAACATTCTTAGCGAAAATTTAGGGAAAAACATTGCTATTGTTAGTCATGGTGCTTCAATAAAATTTATTTTGATGAATTGGTGCAATCTAAATAATAATTATGAACTTGAGTATAATTCGAGTATAATTAATGTAAACTCACCAAGTGTAATAAAACTTGTTTTTGATAATAAAAAATTAGTTGGATTATCCCAAATATTTTGAGAAAATATTTTAGATGTTAAAAATAAAATATAAGAAATTCATAAAAGTAAACTATAATAATATAATGTAATATATATTATTATGAGGTGATTTTGTGGAAAATGTGGAAAAATATATTAAAATTGTAGCAGCTTTTTTAATAGTGTGCATTATAAGTACAAATGTGTTTGCAAGTAATTATATATATGAGTCAGCTAAAGATGAAAGTAGTAGCTATATAGTAGATGAATCTAGTATAAGTACTAATGCTTCAACGCCAGAATTTCAATTTCAATCAGCTGCTCAAGTGTTAATGGAACCCAAAAGTGGTAAGATTATTTATGCAAATAATGAAAACGAAAGATTACTTCCTGCCTCAGTAACAAAAGTTATGACACTTCTTTTAATTATGGAACAAATTGATAGTGGAAAGATGTCTTATCAAGATACAGTAACGTGTAGTGCTAATGCTTCTAAAATGGGAGGATCTCAAATTTGGTTTAAAGAAGGTGAAACTTTAACAATAGATGAGGCTTTAAAGTGTATTTGTGTTGTAAGTGCTAATGACGTAACAGTTGCAATGGCCGAAAAAATAGGCGGTACTGAATCTAATTTTGTAAGCTTAATGAATAAAAAAGCAGAAGAACTAGGAATGACAAATACTCATTTCATGAACTCACATGGTATTGATGAAGATGGACATTATACAACAGCACATGATATTGCACTTATGTCGCGAGAACTTATTACAAAGCATCCAGATATACTAAAGTATACATCAATTTGGATGGATAGTATAAGAGGTGGAACATTTAATTTATCTAGTACTAATAAACTTATAAGATTTTATGATGGTGCTACAGGATTAAAAACAGGATCTACATCTAAGGCTTTATTTAATTTATCGGGTAGTGCTACAAGAGATAATACTAGCTTTATTGCAGTAGTAATGAAGGCCCCAAGTTCAGATATAAGACTAGCAGAGGTAAAGCAATTGTTAGATTATGGATTTGCAACTTATGAGACTCAAAATATTTTAGAAAAGAGGAGCACAATAGAAGAAAAGTCTATAAATAAGAATGTTAAACAAACTGCAAAAATATTGCTTGAAAGTGATGTGGTAGCGCTATTAGAAAAAGGATGTAAAATAGATTATACACAAAATATTGAGTATAACAAAGAATTGGTTGCTCCTTTAAAATCCGGTGAAGTTGTTGGAAAAATTGATATAATAAATACTGCTGATAACAGTGTAGTCGGGACATCTAATTTAATAATTGGAGAAGACGTAGAAAAGTCTAGTTTTAAAGATTATATAGAAAAAATATTTAACATTTTCATATTAAATACATAACATTTTTTAAACCCAAAAAATGATAAAATTTTACTTTGTGTTTCAAAAATGTTACAAAAAAATTTCAATAAAATATCATTTTGAATTATTTCAAAATGATATTTTTTTATATATTGAAAAAAACTTTTAAAAGATGTATACTAACTCATATAAATTGACGTTATATGCGTATTATGGGGGTTAGATTTATGATAGGAATGAATAGAATTAAGAAAAAGGCCATGACAGGGCTAATTATAGGAATTGTTGTAGCAGTTTTAGGTATTGCTGTTACAATATTTATTTGTGTAAAGACAATTAAAAGCTATGAAGATGGAACTAATGCTAAGTTTATAGCTAATTATATGAAGGAAGTAAAGGTACTAAATAAAGATGTTATCCAAGGTGAAATAATCACTGATGATATGGTTTCTACAACAAAAGTACATATTACTACTGTACCAACAAATGCTTTGACTTATAGTCCAGCAGGAAAAGTTGCAAAATATAATATATCTGCTAATGTTCCACTTACAGAAAACATGGTAACTGACGAAATTAAATCAGCTGATGTAAGAGAACAAGAATTAAATACAATAGTTATGCCAAGTGACTTAGCTGAATCTGATTATGTTGATGTCAGAATAATGTACACAAATGGTACTGACTATATAGTATTAGCTCAAAAACAAGTTAAGAAAATTGTTGGTCAAACAATGTGGATTAATTTAACAGAAGATGAAAGATTGCTACTAAACAGTGCTGTAGTTGATTCTTTCTTAAATCCAGGAACTAAACTTTACGCAACAAAATATACAGATCCATCTGCACAAATAAAATCAGTTATTGATTCAGATGTTCAAGACTCTTTAGAAGTAACAACAGATTCTACAACAGCTACAACTACAACAACAGGTGATACTGATACTACAACAACTGCAGCTGCTGGAAACACTAATACATCTACAACAGCAACTACAACTAATGGTAAAAAAGAAAATTCTATAACAACAACAGTTAAAGGATATATAAAAGAACAAATAAAAAATGAACTTGCTAACATAAAAGCACAAGATGAACAAAAAGCTACTGAATCAATATTTAATCTTATAGTAAAATATAAAAACTTTGCTACAAGTGTAACAAGAACTACAGAAAATTATCAACCAAACTCACAAGTAATGAACATGATGAAATCAAACGCTAATATAATAGATCAAGCTAAAGAAAAATTAAGTGAAGAAGCTAGAAGCAATATTGAAAGTGCAATTTCATCATACGAATCTCAAAACGAAGATTCTTATAATAATGTAGTAACAGCTGCTCAACAATCTATTACTACACAACAAAGTTTAAGAAATGAAATTATTAGTGGTGGAATTTAGTATATTCTAAATTCCCCATTAAAAACAAATTAGGAGGAATATAAATGCAAGTTATAGGTTTAATAGGGTATGTCGATAAATATGACTATACAATAAATCTTGCTAAAGCTATAAATTTGATGGGCAAATCTGTTCTTGTAGTAGATGCTACAAATGATAAAAAACTAAAATACGTTGTTCCAGCATTAGATAACATAGGAAATTCTTATGTTACACAATATGATGGGGTAGATTTTGCGGTAGGATTTGATAGCTTACACGACGTAGAAAATTACTTAGTAGAACAACAAATAAATATAGGTCTTTATGATTATCTTTTAATAGATATAGATGATGCTAAAGGATATGAATATTTTAAATCTAGAAAATTTGATAAAAATTATTTCTTTATAAATACTAATATGATATCTGTAAATAAAGATAAAGAAATTGTTAAAGCAATAAAAGTTTATCAAACTCCAGATAGCGAAAATAAATTTACAAAAGTTATATATAAACAATATATGTCTAGAGCTAGTGAAAATTATTTTGAAAAAAGAATTGAAGAATATGAATTAGAATTTGTTGAAAATAGTTATGAAATAGATGAAAATGATCAAGATACTATGGCAAATCTAGATTCTCAATTCAGTGGTATGATAGGTCTTAAAAAACATTCTAGAATGTATTTAAGTAACCTTATAGATATGACAGCTGAAATCGTTACTGATTGTTCAGCTAAAGATGTAAAAAAAGAAATTAGTAGGAGGAGAGAATAAGTATGGCAAGAATAGTATTTTGGAGTCCTGAAAGAGGAATGACTGGAAGTACTCATACTGCAGTTGCAGTAAGTACATTAATGGGTATAACTCATAAAACTACTTGTCTTTTAATGCAAACTAATTTTGGTTCAAAAAAAGTTGAATCTTCTTTTACTCCTTATGATGATTTAAAAGCAAGCGGAGCTTTTGAAAATTCTAATATAGGTGTTAATGCTCTTATAAGACTTGTTACAAGTAATAAGTTAGATGCGTCTGCTATACAAAACTATGCAAAACCAGTTTTAAAAGGCAGATTAGATATACTTTATGGAGTTAATTCAAGAGATAAGGAAGGATATTTACAACTTGTTAATAATCTACCTTATATTACAAGAAAAGCCGATGAAGTTTATGAATTAGTATTTGTTGATATTCCAAAAACAACAGGTGCTGAATATCTTAGAAACACATTAGCAGACAGTGAAATTGTTGTATGCGTTGTAAATCAAGATTCAGTAAAATTATCAGAGTTTTTCAGTAGAATTAATACAATTCCAGAATTAAAAGATAAACAAAAAATTATAGTTATAGGAGATTATGATTCAAAGTCAAAATATAATGTTAAAAATATTAAGTTACGTTACAAAGTAACTGATCCAATATTTACTTTACCACATAACTATATATTTAGAGATGCATGTAATGATGGTGAAGTTGTTGATTTCTTCTATAGAAATATAAACGCTGATCCTAAAGACTATAATGGTGAATTTATAGCTCAAGCATCACAAATTGTAGAACAAATAGCAAGTATTGCCAAATTAAGAGAATAATACTGACGTATATGTAAAAGGGGTGAAATAATGAACGTTGCATTTGTATTAAACATGGTTCTAATATTACTACTTTTAGTGTTTGTATTTTTATTTTTTAGATATAAAATAAAAAAATCTGATACTAAGGATCCAGTATTAAATCTAGCTAGAGAAAAAGAAAAGTATAGTATTGGAAAAATGCAAGAATTTATAAAGAAACAATTTGATGAAATTACCAGAATGAACTTATATGATTTGGCATTATCAGAAGAAGAGTTTGAAAGAAGAAAGAACGTAAAGTATGAATTAAAAAAGGCTTTACGTGGTGCAGGGTATGCTGATCAAAAAGATAAAAAATACGTAAAAACTTTAATGTTTGATCTTCTTAGAAACAACTATAATGTTAATAGTGTAAATATCAATAACGCTATACCTTTCGATAATTTTGAGGAACTTACTCCACAAGATAAGTTTGAAATATTAATGCACGTTTATAAGAAAGAGTATAGAGCTGAAGCTTTAACTGAAATAATTACAAAATATAACCTTGATATGCCAAAATATGAATTTGATAGTGAAGTTTCTTCATACGTTATAACAGCAAGAGAAATTGATGCTATATTCCAAAAGGAAATTAATGAAGGAACATTATCTTTTGAAGATAAGCTAGAAATTGTTGTTCAAAGAATTTATCAACATTATAAAGGATTTAGTGTTGTTGATGATATTCGTGATATGAACATCGATGGTGTATCAGGTGGTGTTTCTGGTATCCCACCTTCATTCTTAGATCAAGTTAATGGTATGGATGATTATCTTGAACAAATGGGTGGAAGTTCAAAGATACCAATGTCATATGATTCAGTTTGGATATTCTATAAAGGTAAAGCTACATATCTTTCATTCTTATCTTTTGGAAGCGAAGCTGAATTAAAAAGAGTTTGTCAAAACATTTATAAATATAATAACCCAGGACAACTTTCTGAATCTGTTGGTTTCAAAATCAACGAAATGAAAGATGGTTCCAGAGTTGTTGTACTAAGACCTAACTTTGCAGAGTCTTGGGCATTCTTCGTAAGAAAATTTGCTCCACCAACTTTAATATCTGCAGAACAGCTTTTAGTACATAAAAATAAAGAACCTGTTATTGAATTATTAAAATATTTAATAAGAGGAGCAAGAGTTACAGCAATCACTGGTGAACAGGGTTGTGGTAAAACTACATTGCTTATGGCTATAATGAAATATTTATATCCAACAATTACAATTCGTGTACAGGAAACTGCATTCGAATTACACTTAAGAAAAATTTATCCACATCATAACATTTTGTCTTTAAGAGAAACAGATACAATTACTGGTCAAATGGGACTTGATGTTCAAAAGAAAACTGATGGTGGAGTTAACATCTTGGGAGAGGTTGCAACCGATCCGGTTGCTGCGTGGATGATTCAGATGGCACAGGTTGCATCTAAATTTACACTTTTCACACACCACGCTAAAACATTCCCTAACTTAATAACAGCACTTAGAAACTCATTACTAAAAATTGGTATGTTTAATTCTGAAAATGTTGCTGAAGTACAAGTTGTACAAGTTATCAATTTTGATATCCACTTAAAAAGAGGAGTAGATGGTACTAGATATATAGAAAGAATAACAGAATGTATTCCTTTAGAAAAGAAATTTACTTATAATAATGATTACGTTAAAGAAAAAGATATGGATAAGAAAATGGATAAATTTATGGACAATGCAGTTGAATACTTTAAACATATGACACAAACTAGTAACTATACATATAAAAACATAGTAGAATGGCATGATGGAGAATATGTATTTACTAATCCAATAAGTGAAGAAAACATCAAATCTATGAGAGAAAACATGTCTCCAGAAGATGTAAGGGCGTTTGATGAATTCGTCGATACAGCTTGGAGGTGATAGGATTGATTGTTTATATAGCAATTGGACTAATAGCAGTATCAGTACTAGGTATTCTTGCAATAGTTATATATTATAAATCAGTTAAAAATAAATATAAGAAAAACAAAAACTTATATGAAAAAGACGCTATAGTTGTAAAAAACAAAAAGCAAAATAAGGATATGTTTGATAGATTATATCAAGTGATCTATCTTACATATACTAAAATGCCAATTATAAAATATTACACAAAGAAAACTAGACTAAAAATGGAAATGGCTAATGATTATACCGAGTATGAATTAAGAAAAAATACTGGTAAAACAATGCTTTTAGTTACTATATTTGTAGTAGTTTCTTTATTTGTAGTAATTAACTTATTAAATGATTTATATATGTCACTTATTGCAATAGTTGGTATACTTATCATAGCAGAAAAATTAATTGATATGAGCATAACTTCAGTATCTGATAAGATACTAAGACAAATGCCGGAAGCTTTTACAAGTATTAGACATGCCTTCCATGAGCATGGAATGGTTGAAGAAGCTTTCGATACAGCAATTGATGATTTAGGAGAAAAAGAAATAGTTCCCCAATTAAGAAGAATAAAAGAGGCAATGACAGCTGAAAGTCCTGAAACAGAGCTTGAAAGATACTACGATACTGCACCAAACAGATTTTTAAAATTATTTGCTGGTGTATCTTATCTAACACTAGAACTTGGTGATAGAAAAGTTGATGGTTCATCAGTATATCTTAGGAACTTAAATAATGTATTAAGTGAAATACAACTTGAAATATTAAAAAGAGATAAAATAAATTATATGTTTAGAAGTTTAACCATAATTGCAGTGGCACCTTTAATATTTATTAAGCCATTACAAGCATGGGCAGAATCAAATTTCCCAGCATTATCAAATTTCTATAATAGTAGTATAGGATTTGTTATGCAATCACTTATAATTATCTCAATATTTGTATCTTATTTAATGTTAAGAATTATAAAAGAAGACTCTGATGAAATTAAATTTGATAGAGTTTCAAACATAAAATGGCAAGAAAAATTGTACAATAAAGTACCAATTGTAAAGCTATTAGTTGATTCTTTCAAACCAGCAGAAAATACTAGAAAATATAAAAATGAAACTAATATAATTAAAAATACGAATGCCTATCTTACAATAGAATGGTTTTACGTAAATAAGCTAGTAGCTGCACTCATTGGATTTGTTCTAATGATAATATTGATGTTAAATTTACATCGAATAGATATCACAGCAGCTTATAATAGAGTTAGTGACGAATTTACTTCATTTGGATCACTGTCTGCCGAACAAGAAGAAGCAGCTAAGGCTTTAAATGAAAGAGATAAATCTTATATTGAAAGTTTAGATGGTAAAAATGTATCTAAAGAAGAGATTGAAATGCAATATACTGATCCAGTAACTGGAACAGTTGATCAAACTTCAGTTGATAGAGTTTATAATAAGGTACAAACTGTACAAAATGCTTATTTAAAATTCTGGCAAGTGTTAGTTTCACTAATAGTTGCATGGATATCTTATCATATTCCATCAGTAATTTTATGGTTAAAAAATAAAATACGTGAGATGGAAAAAGAAAATGAAATAATGCAATTCCAATCAATAATATTAATGTTAATGTATATTGATAGAATTGATGTTCAAACAATACTTGAGTGGTTACACAGATTCTCATATGCTTTCAAAGAACCAATAGCGACCTGTCTTAATAACTACGAGTCAGGAGCTGAACAAGCATTATTAGAATTAAAAGAAAGTGTACCATATAAGGATTTTGAAAGAATAGTAGAACAATTAATATCTGCGGTAGACCGTATCCCGGTAAGAGCAGCATTTGATGAGCTAGAAACAGAAAGAGCTTATTACCATGAAAGAAGAAAAGAAGGAAATGAAAGATTAATTCAAAAGAAAGTTTCTCGTGGAAAAGTATTAGGGTTTACTCCAATGGTGATGCTAATCGGTGGATATTTGGTAGCACCACTATTAATTGTATCAATAATGCAGATGGCTAATTACTTTAGTCAAATGACATTCTAAACTTGATTTAAGCGGTAATATCCATACCGTTTAGATATATATGTAATTTAAATATAGAAAGGGGAAATCAAACATGGATAACGCACAAAAAGCGATAATGATTGGTGTTGGACTTTTCATCACTATCATTGTAATTGCCGCTGTTATGTTAATAACAGGTATTGGACAAGATTTATTAAATTCAGGAACACAAAAAGCTTCTAGTATTTCAGATAACTTACAAGCTTCACTTACATCACAATATGATGGTACAACTTTAACAGGATCTCAAGTTATATCTGCAATAAAATCTAACTACAAAACAGAAGGTTTAGTTATAATGGTAAACGGTAAAAATTATGGTATGTCAGTTATAAAAGGATCTGTTGATAATGTTACAGGTGTTGAAAAAAATAAAAACGCTAGTAGCGTACAAGTTGGACCACTATCTGATCCAAGTTCAGATGAATATATTAATCCAGCAAAAAAATATGGTGCTAGTTTAATAAAGATTTCAGGTTCTGATGCAGTTGTAGGAATAAACTTTACTTCAAAATAAAAAATAATAAAAGGTATATAATTATACTCTAGTTATATACCTTTTATCTATATATGTATTTTAAAAAGTACAAGGAGATTATATTTTTTAAAGTATATATGTGTTGTTAGGAGGAATTTTATGGACGAAAGTGCACCAATGAGGGCTTTAACAATTGGAGTTAGTGTATTTATGGCTATAGCTACAATAACAGCAGTTATGATATATTATAATACAGCTAAAAGTACTGCTGGAGTAGTTGGTTCTAGATCGGTTGATATAGATGCAAGTTATAGACAAGACATTGAAGACTCTCTTTTTTATAAAACTGAAATTACTGGTACAGAAGTTATCAATATTTTAAATTATTTTAGAGGTAATAATCTTTACAGTATAAATGTTGGTAATATAAAATATATTAAATATGATAATGATTTACAGGGATGTTCAAATGATGTATGTACTTTTACATCTTTGGACAATATAAATAATGATTTAGGTAACTTAGATAAAGTTCTAAAAAGAATTTTACCAAATCAAAAATTTTCAGCTTCTGTTAGTGATGCAAATTCTGAAGGAATTAGAGTTATTACAATAACAGGAAAGTAATGTAGGAGATTAGAATATGGAAGATAATTTACAAAGGGTATTTGCTATATTAATATCAGTTATAATATTTTTCTTTATGCCAATGTATATATCTTTTGAAAAGAAAGACGATATATCATATTCTTTAGCATTAAAAATTACAGATAAATTTGTAAATAATGTTACAAGTAAAGGATATATTTCAAAGCAGATGTATGATAATTTCGTGGACGAACTTGCAGCCACTGATAATACATATGAAATAAAGATGGAGCATAGAGCTAAAAGATATTATCCAGTTATAATAGGGCATGATGCAGATAACAATGTGATAAAGTATGAAGCAGCACTATATGATATTTCTGATGACAATAATAGTTTAGTATTAAAATCAAATGGTAGCAAAATTTATGATAATGCACCTTTTGAGATGTCTTATGATATGAAAGAAGAAATATATAATGAAAAACAAATTATAGATACTATTTCTTCAACTGAAAAACCATTTAATTATTATTCTAGCGAAGAGTATCGTAACATGAAAAATGATGATATTAAATTTTTACCATATATATATGGTAAGTTAGCAAATAATGCTACAAGTACTTATAATAATATATATACTATGAGTGTTGGAGATGAATTTTCAATTGTAATTAAAAATACTAATACAACAATAGCAACATCAATGTTCAACACATTTACTTTTTCAGGAGATGCCGGTGTAAGAGCGAGAGTATATATTAATTATGGTGGAACTGTTAAAGAAGAAAGTTATAGATTCTTAAATTTTGAAAATGCTTCAGATATATAAATAAGGGGGACTTCTAGTGGATTTTATGGCAAATAAAGCACTCTTGATAGCTGTTGGTGTTTTTATAACACTTGCCTTAACATCAGGGGTACTTATGGTTATAGATAATATAAGAATAATATATTCGCAAGTTTATGAAACCGATACAAATATAACAAGCAATTTTAGCGAATTTGATAAGTATGACGGTTCAGAGTTTTTAGGAATAGATTTAAAAAATACTTATAAAAAGTATAAGGATAATAATCTTGTAAATGTTTATTATGGAGATACTTTAATCAATGATAATAATGTTGATTCTATAAGTAATGAAACAAAATTAAAATCTACATTAGTTGAAAATGGAGATATTAAGGAAATACATTTTAGTAATAGATAGGAAGTGAAAGTATGGAAGATTCAGCATATCAAGCGTTATATACTGGAGTATATGTATTTATATTTATAATAGCAATTAGTGCAACAATTTATCTTTTTGTTAATATGTTAGATTATTCTGAACTTGCATATGAGTACGGTAATAAAGTAACAGATGGAAATATAATTGAAAATATATCAGATTCAAGATATAGATTACTTAAAGGTAGTGACGTTATAGCCTATTACTTTAATTATGTAAAAAATGATAAATATGAGAAATCTGATAGTATTAATTCACAATACAATGTAGAAATTTTTGATAAAAATGGTTCAAAAATAGATGTAAATGACACAAATTATAGCAAAATTAAAGAAAGAATAGGATATGACAATTATTATAAAATAGAATATATTTCAGAATCAAATGAAAAGGCAAATATAAGGATAAGTTTATACGGTGAATAATAATTGTTTTTGAAAGGGGATAAAACTCTGTGAGGGATAATTTAAGTATTGCAATTCTTATGATATTGTTAGTTCTTGTTATGATAATGTTTCCTTTGTATAACTACTTTGAAAGACAAGATGATATGTCATATAATCTTGCACTTAAGGCCACTACAAACTTTGTAGATGAGGTACTAAATTCAGGCTATATAGATCAGGATATGTATGATAGACTAATTACGCAGTTATCAAATACAGGAAACTTATATGATATTCAGTTAGAAGCTCATAAGAAATTATTGGTTGAAGATTTAGACAATAGAGGAACTTATATTGAAAAATCTATTATTGATTATAATGATGATATATTTAATGACTTTTCTGAAAATCAAACAGATATAAGTAAAAAAGAACTAAAAAATAAAGTATATAAATTAAATGTTGGAGATGGATTTTATATAAAATTAAAAAATAGCACTACAACTATGGCAGGAGCAATTTTTAATTCAATTATAACAACATCTTCTAAAGATAGAATAGTCGTAAACTATGGTGGAATAGTTAAAAATAACTCATGGGCAAAAGTAGATGCAACATATAACGCAAAAGAATATTCTTCTGATGTAATTAATTATATTGAAAGTGAGTATGATAATTCTGTTTATAGAATTATATATTTTAACGATGTTTCAGGTGATGGTTATGCAATAAATCTTAAAGGAAAAAATGGAAGTTATACGTTTTCTACAAATGAGAGTAGTGAAACAAAAGAACTAAAAGATGAAAATATATTAACAGTTACTTCAAATTCTATATTAGCAATTAAAGCTGATAAAGGAACAATTAGTTTAACTGCAACAAATCAAGATACTAAAAAAGCAGCTACTTTTGAAAAGTATAATACAGAATATGCAAGTAATGGTTTAATTTGTAATTACGAATCTAATTATAGAGTAGGATACAGATGGCCAAGCATGGTAAATGCAAATGTTTCTGGTGAAGCAGAATTTAATATAGCAACTGTTCCTTTTGGACTAAAAGTTTTTGATACCAAAAATAGATTTGATTATAGTGAAGCAGCTCAAGAAAAAGGTTATACTTTAGAGGCAGTAGTGCAGATTTCATCTGATGATTTGATAAACGCAAATCAAAAAAACGGAGAATCAGCGATAATTGGTGACTTGAGTAGCTATGGCGGTATAGGAATACATTATGGAAAAGCTAAAACTACAGGAAAAATAGGAATTTTATCACTTTCTTATTTGGAAAATGTAAAAAAGAAAACTCCAAATGAATATGGCTTAACAGAACAAACATATGAATACTCTGGGGTTAATCAAAAAATAAAATGCTCAATGACTGTTAAATATGATAAAGCAGCTGATAAAACAGAGATTAATCTTTATTATAATGGTAAAAAAGTTTTAACAGAAAGCCAAGAAGGAAAATTAGTGGAAAAAACAGATAAGGCTAACATATATTTAGCTGGCGAATCAGTTCCAGGAGAATTAAATGTACTAAAAGGTTCAATCTCTTCAGTTCAAATATATAACAGAGCACTATCAGAAAAAGAAATAGTTTCAAATTATAACATTTCAAATAATAAATATTTTCTTAACTAGTAATTATGAAAGGAGGAAATAATGAAAATAACAGATTTTGCTATCATATTTTTAGGTGTTACTTTACCAATAATTATATTAGTATATATAAATGTATCTTTTACAATAAAAGCTGGAGAGCAAGAAATGTATTATAAAAAACTAATAGATTCAGCTATACAAGATGCAACTGTGGAAATGAAACAAGTAGAAAATAATGACCAAGAAATAGATTATGGTTATTCAGGAACACAAGATAAAAAAGTAAGTGTTAACACTCAAATAGCAGTAGATACATTTTTTAATTCATTATATAATAACTTTGGAATAGCTGGAAATGAACAAGCTGAAAAATATTTACAAATGTTTGTACCAGCGGTTGCTGTTATTGATTATAATGGAGTTCAAGTTTCCTCAATAGAAAGTTATACAAAAAATGGAGAACAATATTTAGAACATAAAGTAAACCCCAAAAGGTATTACACAATATCATATGATATTGTACAAAATGGGGGAAATTATGAAGTAAGATGGCAAGGACAAAAACAATCAGGTGATGTAATTAAAAGTTCACATACTTTAGAAATAACAATGGATGATTACGTAACACATAGAGGAAGTTTAGGAACAGGAAGTACCTCTACAGAAATTCCTGTAAAAAGATTTTATGTATCAGACACAAATAATAACAGTGATTTAGGAAAAGGTGCAGGATCACAGGAAGCCAAAATTGCAAAAACAGTATCTGATTATGTATTAGAAAACAAAACACAAATAATAGCAAATGTACTTATGGAAGAACTAACATATTCAGTAAATGCACATAACTCATATGCAAAAAGTGCAGGAATCACATATGATTTTACGTTCCCGGCTACAACAGAAGAAGAATTATATGATTGTGTAGATAATGTTGGAATAATAGCATTAGTACAAGGAATATCTATAGGAAATAAATATTTAAATACAAAATCTTATGGAGTTTCAAAATTGGAGCTAACAACAAGATATTATTTCTCACTACCAAATAGTGAATCAAAATATAATTTAAATTTATATCATAAGGACGCAAAATGTTTAGAATATGAAGTTTCTAGTCATCAAGACATCACACCATCATATGTATTAACAAAACAACAAGCAGCATCTGCTACAATAAGTTATAAAGGAAAAGCTTATTCAGGATTCTATCCATGTCCAATTTGCAGACCTTAAAGAAAAGGAGGAAATATGGAAGGACAAGAAACAAATAATAACGATCTAAATAATAACAACCAAAATAATAATGAAACAACTAATCAAATAAACAATGAAACAGAAAAAAAAGAAAACAGTGTACAAGCTACAAACAAACCTAAAATAGTACCAGCTTACATGAAAATGAAAGAAGAAAATTCAGATAATGCAAATACGCCAAATACACCAAATAGTAAAAAAATAAAAGGTAAGCCAAATAAAGTAAAAACAAATAAACCACATAAAAAGATAAATAAAAAACTTATCATAACACTTGTAATTACAGTAGTACTTTTAGTAGCATTATCAATATTCATATACGTTATAGCACAAAACAAAAAATATGCTAAATATCTTCCATATGAAGAAACAATGCATACTTATGCTTTTGATATAATGTATGATAACCAAACAGCTGCAACACGCGAAAAAGTTACAAAATCTGAAGCAATAAAAATGGCAATAGCTGCCACACTTAATGTTACTAGTTTAGATTCCATAGGAATAGAACCGAAAGAAGAATATTTTAATAATGTTTGGATTGAGTATGCATATACAGTAGGTATTATAAATGATGGAGAAATAACAGAAAAAAATAAAGATGAAAAAGTAACATATATTGAATTTGTTTCTTACCTAGAAAGAGCTAAGAATAAATTACTAGAACAAAGTTTTAAAACAAGTGTAGAACTACAATATAAAGACAAAGATAAATATACTACAGAAGAACAAACATATTTACAAGACTTAGTAGAAAGTGGAGTAATAGAAAATTCAAAATCTAAGTTAAAAGGTGATAGAAAAGTATTTAAAGGTGAAGTTAATGAACTTGTAACTAAATATGCTGAAAAGAATAACACAATAACTTTAGAAGGAGATAAAATAAATATTAATCCAGATAAAATTCCAAGTAATGTTAGTGAATATCCTTATACATTGTCTAATGTAGATAAGAAAGTTTATGAAACAGAATTTAAAAAAGAAGAAGGAATGGAATCAAGATTTGAATCACCAAAAGAGATGTACATAAGTAATAAAGAATATCTAGTAGCTATAAAAGACAGAGTAGAAAGATTTTATAATGCCATTCTTAATGTAGACTATAATACTATAAATGCGGATGATTTTTATGATACTTTAAATTCTGAAATAGCGTATGAAATATCAACAGATACTATCAATGAATATGTAACATATTTAAAAGATAATCAAATAAAGATATCTGGTGAGGCCAAAGTGCAAATGCCGATAGTTTATTTTGATGGATTTCAATATAGAGCTAGAACAAAAATAACATTAAATGTTGAATCAGGAATAACTAAAGATAATTTATTAATTGGAGACTTAGAACAAGATGATGTGGTAAGTTATGAAGATAGTAATTCATATTTGGTTGATGTAGTTCTTACTCCTTTATTAAGTTCTGATGATATATACATGGATTATATGTCACTTAAAGAAATAAGTGTAAATTAAAAGGACCTCATTTTGAGGTCCTTTTTATTATTCAAATATTATTGTCATGTAGAAAGTACGAGTCTGTCCATTAGGATGTTTCATAGTTATACATACATCAGTTCTGCTAGCCTTTGAGCTATATGCAGTTATTTCGTAATCACTGAAAGAAATACTTATATGATCTCCACCAGTTATAGTGACGGAGGTAAAGTAAAAATCAGAGTAGTTTGCATCCATAATTGTTGTATTATAACCAATTGCTGCCCATTGTTGATATGGAAGCGAAGGTTCAAGTATAGGAAGTGTTGTCGTTGGTTTAGGTGTCGTTGTGGTCGGCTTAGGCGTCGTAGTTGGCTTAGGTGTTGTGGTCGGTTTAGGTGTTGTAGTTGGTTTAGGTGTCGTAGTCGGCCTCTGTGTGGTAGTAGTTTCAGGTGGGTTAGTACGCGTCTCAGGAGGATTATACTCGGTTGTTGTATGTGAAGTTGATTCCTTCCGAGTCGTTGTACTTTTACTTGTTTCTTCTGTTGTCGAGTCTTTTTTCGTTGTTGTGGAACCTGTTGTTGTACCACTTTCTGAAGTTGTAGTTAAGCTTTCCTTTGTAGTAGTCCGCTCTGTCTTAGTGATAGAAACATCACCTTCTGTGGTAGTATTGATCTCTCGAGTTGTAGTAACATTATTACTATCAGTTACACTTGAGTCATCAACAGGTCCACATGAAGTTACAGTTACAGTCATGAGCGCAATAGTAAATGCTATTGCAATTTTCTTAGAAATATCTTTCATAGTAATTCTCCTTTTTTAATATTAATAAAAAATGTCTGCTTACGAATTATGTAAAGATTATATCATATTTTTGAGAAATGTCAAGATATTTTATAAAAAATGTAAAAATATAGCTTATATAAAATATTTGAGATATTTTATAAAAAAAGTTGAATAATATTAAGTTTTATGATAACATAATTTCGAATATAGTGAGAGGTAGAGAATGAAAAAGAGTAAGGTTTTAATTTCAATATTTTTGGGTTTATTTATATATCTATTTGGAGGAAATTTATATGCATATAATTTAAAATTTAAAGCAATTGTAACAGAAGGGGATGTAAAATATGCTTATCTTACAATGTCTGCAGGAGCCTCTGACCAATCTAAAAGGGCATATGCAAATGCTGATCCAAATAAGTTAGGAAAAGATAACAACGGTAATAAGCTTATAGATGACCAATTATTATATGAGGGCGGAACTAAGAATTCAGGACATTGTGTAGGGGTAGATGGACAGTCAGATACATATTCTGTACAAAAAATGTATTTATATCCATATAAAGAAAACAATGAAACTACTACTTATAAAAAAGGTAGCGGAAATGTGAAAGTTAATTATTTGTCATGTAACAAGACTATTACCAAAAAAATGATAGAGGATGGAAATGTTAATTATACCACTAAAGAAGCTTTTATAGATACTAACGTTGATGCCAACAGGGGAAATCCAATGCCAGCTAACTATGTGATTGCTGACGCAACAGAATTTTTATATGGATATAAAATAAAACGGGGATACAAATATCTTTGTGTACAAATTAACAAAAGAGAGATTAGAAGTACTATATAAATTAATTGCACAAGAAAAAGGTATTACTGAAATTGAGGCAAAATCTCATGAGCAAGATATTAGATTTTCAAATATTAACGGAACTAAACACGTAGGAAATTCTAATGGGAGATCTTATAATACAGCAATGTATACGGCATGGCAATATTATAATGTAACTCAAACTAATGGAAATGGTCATTTTGGTCCTTTAACTACTGGTATATGGGGAGCTCAAAATTCTACTGTTAATGAGTATGATAATATATTGGAAATGCCTAAGTTATCTGTAGCAGAAAATAATATATTAGTCAGACATGTATTGGTAGATGAGAATGGAAATACTAAGGGAACCATAAGTGATGTTGTTAGTCAGGGTGGAACAAAAAATAGTTATAACTTAAATGGTGTGGAATATACAGAAAAATACCAAACTCAAGATGCAAAAAAAATAACATATGCTGGTAAGTACATACAAAATGGGAATAAGGTTTATGAATTTAATGGATATTCACAAAAAGCTTCATCAGATAGTTCTTTGAGTAGTGCTCAATCTTCAATAAAGAAAAATTCAAGAATAAAACAAACTTATTATAATATAAGTAAACCTACTAAGAAAAATTATACTATAATTGAATTTTATTATAAAGAAGTTTCAGACATTACAATAGAATATGATCCAGAAAATGCTGAGGCAGGAACATTTAATAATTTAAGTCTTACAGGAACAATTACAAATGGTGAGAAAAATATATCAATAAAACAAGTAACTGAAAGCTCTACATGTAATTCTGGAGATAAGAATGAGGATAAATCTGTTTTATATGTTCCAGCTGGTGAAAAAGTAAATTTAAAAATTAATTCACAAAAATTCTTCTATAAGAAATTAACACAAAAACCTTATGTAGAAGATGGTGAACTAAGATGGAAACTTGTTGCAGAAATGTACGTGTTAAAGCCTTGGTCTTCAAATGCTAAAAACTCTGACGATTCAGGTACAACATTCTTTGGTAATACAAGGGAAAATGTTGTTAATGCAAGTTCGCCTTTGAAGCTTAGTGATAATCCAACCTTTACTGAAAAAAGTATGGTTGAAGAGGCTAGAAGTTATATAGCAAGTAATTTAAATAGTTTTGTTGGAAACACAACTAAATCAGTAAAAACTGTAAGTCAAATTAAAATGACTTCAGCAGTCACTGCTGAAAAAACAGACTTAGAAGTAATTAAAGATAGATATAATGGAAAAAGAACAGTTGCTGGAGAATCTTCATATGCTAAATATACTTTTACTTTTGAAAAGGTAAAGGATGGAGTTTCAGATGGAACAAATAATAATGTCAGTCATACATGGAATACTAATAGTACAAGTATTAATATTTATACTCCACTTGATGTAAGCAATGTAAAAATAAAATCTGATTCTTCTACTATGGTAAATCATTCAGATAATAAAGATGCAACTCAAATTCAAAAGGGTTCAACATTTACTATTAATCCTAAAGAAAAAGCTACATTTAGTTATCCAGGAGCTGGAGAAATAGATACTTCCAAATATGCTAAGGGTTATATTTTAGTATTTGACTTTGGTGTAAATGATAAAGCTCCAGGAACTCAATTTGAGATAGGTGATAATGATGTGTTTACAGGAACAGTAACTGGTGATATTAATCAAGCAAACAATAGCTTTAAAATAATGGGTATTACTTATAATGAACCAGACAACAGCAATTATAATAATTCTACTGGAAATGCATTTAAAACAGAAATGGAATCAACAGATATTACAACTACTACTAAAACTTCTGGAAATACAACAATTACATCTTCAGGAATTAAATATAAATATAAAGAGTACATTGATAATGGTAGCATTGGACAAATTAAAGTAAATCAAAATGCTTGTGATAAAAACATTTATACAAGTTTAATACCAGGAGTTTCAGTAAAAGAAGGTGCTTACTACAGAGTAGTACATAAAGTTACTACTATAAATATTGGTAGAATATATGGCTTTAGAGTTACAGACTGTTCAGATGTAAACTGGAAGAATGTATTTAGAAATAGTAGCGGCGATGTAGTAAATAGTGTTACAGGAACTGTTTATTTCTCAGGTAAAAAAGTTTATGATTATCTAACAAACAGTATGCAATCTGCTAAAGATGCAAGAGGAGCTACTAATATATTACCACTTGCACCATATAAGAGTACAACTACAACATATATTCAGGCTCCAAAACTTGGATATAGAATAAGTTTTGATCTTAAAACAAGTGGATATTACGATTATGTAAATGCAGCTGCAAATGCACAGAGAAAAGTTACAATACAACCATCATACTACTTTATTAATAAAGATGGAAGCGGATATACTTCTGACATAGAGCTATATTATAAAAATAAATCTGGTAAATATGTAAGATTTGAAAATAGTGGTTATAGTATATCATTTACTCCAAATGATGGATATAGACATACTTTTGATGATTCAAATACTTCATACAAATTTAATACAGATATAATGTCTGATAAGTTACTTACACTTAACATTTCAAAAGTTTATGAATTATATTCAGGTAATGGAAAAGATAGCAGAGGAATGATGGCTATTGATACTGCAAATAATGATAGTGTACAAGTTTGGTTTGGAGAATTTAAATTACCAAATTCAACAATAGCAATTAAAAAAGGCGGTAATGTAAACCAACCACTTACAGATGGTTATATTGGAGTAAAATTTGATATCAAATGTATAGATGAAAAGAGCGGAATTACATTAGATTACAACCACGAAAATACGGCAGCAGATAAAGATAGTAAAACTAACACAACACAATGGGATTATGACGAATACTTAGGATATACAGGAATAGGTAAAACATTTGACCAAGATATACCACTTCAATTAGAAAAAGGTACTTGGCACATAAATAGTCAAGACGAATGGAATAAAATAAAAGGAACAGTTATACTATATGACGCAGATAATAGAGCTGCTGATGATTTCGAATAATATTAAAACATGTTATGCTTAAATAAGGCATAGCATGTTTTTTTTATATTTAAAATTAACTAGGTGATTTAAAGGTAATATATTTAACCACTTTACATAATTACGAAAATGTGATATAATATGCAAGAAATTATTAACAGTACTAACTTAATTAAGAAAGTGAAGTGAAAATTGCTAATGAAAAAATCAGAGAGAACCCTGAAAATGCAGGAGGACTATTTAAGACTTAGACAGAAAGGAGTAACCATAAGTGAAATAGCTGAGGAATATGGTTTATCAAAACATGTGGTTTATAAAAGTTTGGGAGAGATAGCGCAAAAAAATGGAGTAAGACGTGAAGAACTACTCTATACCCCTCATCCAAATTACAAAAGAAAGAACCAACCAGTCAAGAAAAGAAAGGAAAACATAGATTACTATGAAATGGTAGAAGAGATTTATGATCTTCTGGATGAGACAAACAACGTATTAAGCAAAATAAGTGCAACCATAAAGGAGTAAAATATGACTAATATAGAAAAATTCAACAGCAAGATGTTTAACATGAAGATAAAAGAAGGTTGGATGATGGGCCAGTTCATGGATTTCCTGGAAATTGATTCTGAAGAGGAATTCAAAAAGGAACTCGCTAAAAGGTTTTCTCCAAAAGCATGCAGAGATTTTCTAAGGAGAATGTCCAAAAATGCTAAAGTCAAAACCAAGCATTATGAAGAGGAAAAAGCAGAAAGTATTCCCAATATACAAACCATGGAAGAAACGGTAGCAAATGAAGAGAAAGCTTCAGATACTGTTGAAAATGTGGATACTGCTACAGAATCTCACAAGGAGAATCTTGAAACCCTGCAGGAGGAGCTGGCTGGACTCAAAGATATTATTATGGAGGCTGAAAAAAATAAGGCAGAGTTATGCAAAAAGCAAAGAGCTATAAAAGAACAGCTGGATAAGGAGAGCAAAAAAGTAGAAGAAATTCGGAATCAACTTAACCAAAGTCTTGAGAAAGTAAACAAACTAATAGATAATTACAATCTTATCAAAGGAAAAATTGAAACACAGAATAAAGATATAAAAGCAGCAAGATCAGAAGTTACCGGCGTTGAGGATAAAATAAAGTCTTTGTTAAAAGTTTCTATATTTGTACGTTCAAGTGGTGAAATCGAATCTGAAAACTTCGATATTGTCGAACTGGAAAGTAAGCTTGATGACGAGCTTCTTAAATTCAGTGAGGCAGACGACCTTACCATGAAAATGTTAAAGCGAATGAGTCAAATCCTAAAAATTTACAGGAAACTTAAAAAGGAGGGAAGAAACTTCGAAATTAAGTTTGAAAATGAAACGGCAGAGTTGCTTTTTGAAAAAGTGACAAATGCAAGTTGCTAAACAGTATAGCATTAAGGGAGTAAGTTATAAACTTACTTCCTTTTTTATATAAAAATTTAAAAGTTACTTAAACCACTTGACCGCAGAACAAATGTTTGATATAATACAAAACCAGAATAGGAGTTGGTTGAATGGATAAATCAGAAAAGATTAAAAAATATGGCATTGAAGGTTTTGAACAAATCAAACATATTGATGAAAATGGAGTTGAATATTGGTATGCCAGAGAATTGCAATTAGTTTTAGATTACAAAGAATGGAGAAAATTTGAGAATACTATAAAAAAAGCTATGGATGCATGTGAAAACAGCGCTATTAGTGCGTTTGATCATTTTGTCGGCGCCGACAAAACGATACAAATGCCTAAAGGAGCAACAAAAAGAATAAAAGATTATAAATTAACCCGTTATGCTTGCTATCTGATAGCACAAAATGGAGATCCAAGAAAAGAAGTTATTGCTCTTGCCCAAACATATTTTGCAATACAAACCAGAAAACAAGAAATTAATGAAAAAGAATATAGTTCTTTAACAGAAGATGAAAAGAGATTTTACCAAAGAAATCTAACAAAAAAAGGAAATTATTCACTAAATCAAGCTGCTAAAAATGCAGGAGTTAAAAATTTTGACAAATTCCATAATTCTGGATATAAAGGCTTATATAATGGAGAAACAGCTGATGATATTGCTAAAAGAAAAGGATTAAGATATAGAGAAGATATTTTAGACAATATGGGAAGTGAAGAACTTGCAGCTAATCTATTCCGTATTACACAGACCGAATCAAAATTAAAAAGAGATAATATTTCAACAGAAAAAGAAGCAAATGAGACTCATTATAATATTGGAAAAAATATTAGAGAAGTAATTGCCAAAAATGGTGGAACTATGCCTGAAGATTTACCAACACCTAAAAAGAGTTTAAAACAATTAGAGAAAGAAAATAATGAAAAGTTACTAAAATAATAATTAGAAAACGAGTAGTTTTAAAAGCTACTCGTTTTAGTTTTTATGGTTATACATCAAATTTATATTTCCTAAAAAAATTAATAACAATTAATAAAAAAAGAACTTAAAGCTATACTTTATAACCAAATTTTTCCATTCTTTCTTTTTCTCTAGCAGATAATTCATTTAACCATTTAGATAGACCATTAACATCAGTATTTTTTAAAAATTCAAAGTATTTTATTCTATCTTCTTTAGTTATAACAACAGGTGGCAAATTATTTTTTAATAATTCATAATTAATAAGCAATCTTCCCGTTCTTCCATTTCCATCTTCAAAAGGATGTATTCTTTCAAATTCGATATGGTATCTAGCAATTTTATTAAAAATATTTTGTTCATCGTGGTTATAATTGTATATATAATACATCATTAAATTTGGAATTTTTTGTGGTTCAGGTGGTATATGTTCACTTCCCTGAATGAAAACTTGTACATTTCTATAACCTTCTGCATTTTTTATATCTCTATTTATAATTTCATTCAAATTTTTTATAAAAGACTCGCTGAAATCTTCATTACTCTTTAATTTATTAAAAACTAATTCTAATGCTTTTTTGTGATTAATAGCTTCATATATTTCTCTAGGTTCTTTACCTGATATTTTAAAACTATTGTCATTATATAAAATTGCATAAGTCTCAGCATAAGTAAGTGTGCTTCCCTCAATTGCATTTGAGTGGTAAGTACTTCTTGTAATTAAATCTTCCAGATAATTTTGATTATCTAAAATAAATTCTAAAATAGTCATAATTTTTCCCTTCTAACTTATACTAAAATTTTACCATATACGTTTTTGAAAGTCAAATACGTTAAATGGAAGAAACAATTTTTTATTATATACTAATACATCAAAAAATAATATTAATTTAGTTATTTAAAATATTTTATAAATAATTGAATATAAATATTAGTGGTGAGATGATTGAATTTTAATTCAAAAAAAATAGTAATAATAACTTGTTTTTTTATTATATTAAGTTTCGTGTTGTTTTGTATAAATTTATTAAAAGAAAAATTTTGGGGAGAAACCAATATTGAAATAAAAAAAGATGAAAAAATGAAAGAAGAAAGCTATGACATAGATTATAAAGAAGAATCGATCATAAATGTAAAAATAACTTCTACCAACGAAGTAATAGCAATGGATATAAATGATTATTTAAGAGGAGTGTTACCTTCTGAAATGCCAACATATTATGAAATAG
>CAJLBR010000005.1 GCA_905204915.1 uncultured Clostridium sp. | reverse complement strand
TAGAATAATCCGGCAAATGTAGAAGCAAGCATTCCTGCAATAAGTATAGTAACTACTACAACTTTTACTACATTTCCTACTTTACTTTTTGCGCCTTTATTTTCGCTCTTCATAAAAACCCCTCCTAAAATTCAAATTTAGATTCAAACCATTTTTCTAGTTCATCTATTTTAACTCTAACTTGTTCCATAGTATCTCTATCTCTAATAGTTACAGAGTTGTCAGTTTCTGAATCAAAATCATATGTTATAGCATATGGTGTTCCAATTTCATCTTGTCTTCTATATCTTTTACCGATACTTCCTGTTTCATCAAAATCAACATTATATTTCTTTGATAACATTTCATATACTTTAGTAGCAGATTCACTAAGTTTTTTAGAAAGTGGTAATATTGCTACCTTTATTGGTGCAAGGTAAGGATGTAAATGAAGTACCACTCTTGTATCATTCTCATCTAATTTTTGCTCATCATAAGCATCACATAAGAACATTAGCATAAGTCTATCTGTACCAACAGCTGGTTCAATACAATAAGGAACATACTTTTCATTAGTTTCTGGGTCAAGATAAGTTAAATCCTCTTTTGAAGCTTCCATATGTCGAGATAAATCATAATTTGTTCTATCAGCAATACCCCAAAGTTCTCCCCATCCAAAAGGAAACTTATATTCAATATCTGCTGTTGCATTACTGTAGAAAGATAATTCTTCCTTAGTATGATCTCTAAATCTTAAATTATCTTCAGTTGCTCCTAAAGAAACTAAAAAGTTTTTACAGAATTCTTTCCAATAAGCATGCCATTTTAAATCTTCACCAGGTTTGCAGAAAAATTCTAATTCCATTTGTTCAAATTCTCTTGTTCTAAAAGTAAAGTTTCCTGGTGTAATTTCATTTCTAAATGACTTTCCTTGTTGACCAATTCCCATTGGAAGTTTTTTACGAGTAGTTCTTAATACATTTTTAAAATTAACAAACATACCTTGTGCAGTTTCTGGTCTTAAATATATTTCAGCTTTTGCATCTTCTGTTACTCCTTGGAAAGTTTTAAACATCATATTAAATTGTCTGATATCTGTAAAATTTAACTTACCACATTCTGGGCATACAATATTATTTTCTTTAATATAATTTATTGTTTGTTCATTACTCCAACCATCAGCAATAACTTCTTTTCCATTTTTAGCAGCCCATTCTTCAATAAGTTTGTCAGCTCTATGTCTTGTTTTACATTCTTTACAATCTATAAGAGGATCAGAAAATCCACCAACATGACCTGTTGTAACCCATACTTGTGGGTTCATTAATATTGCAGTGTCTATTGCTACATTATATTTGTTTTCTTGTATGAATTTTTTCATCCAAGCTTTTTTTACGTTATTTTTTAATTCAACTCCAAGTGGTCCGTAATCCCAAGTATTAGCAAGTCCACCATAAATTTCTGAACCTGGATAAACATATCCACGAGATTTACAAAGTGCCACTAATTTTTCCATTGAATCTACCATAATAATTTCATCTCCCTTTAATTAATAGTAACATCATAGTATTTATTCTTTATTATTTCACCATTAAATATCATATGGAATTTTCCTTCTTTTACATAGAAATTTTCAAATCCTGTTATAGCGTAAGTATAATCTTCTTCTTTTATAATTCCTTTTGATACAAAATAATCTTTTACTGAATTCTTTAGTTTTGTTTTATATGAAGTTCCAAACATTTGAGTTGCGACCTCTGATTGTGTTACTTCTTTTTTAGTTTTTACATCAATATTGTATGTGTCTATATTTTCACTAGCATATGTTCCAGTTGCATCATCTACTGTTCTGTGATAAATAGTAATAGAAACTATTTTGGTATCCCCTATTTTATTTTCATAGATACTATAAGTTACCTTATATGTATACTTACTTTCTGCACTAGCCATTTGAGTTTTCATATCTTCAAATAGTCCAGTATATTTTTCATCTATTTTTTTATTTAGCTCAGTTAGTTCTTCACCATTAATAGAAACCACAGGTAAAGTCATATTGCTTTTTATTTTACTATTTGTTTTATCAGAATATTTTTTATCATTAACTGTATAAGAAATATCTTCTAAATTTACCTCTGTATCTGGTTCATCATACACATCAACCAAGCTATTTGTTTCATCTGTTGTGTTACTACCAATTACTACAGGCTTTTTTTCATTAGCAAGTGCAATATATAAAATTACACCACCTATTAAAAAAAATAAAAATAATCCTATAATTGGCCCTTTAGAGCTTTTCTTAGTTTCACCATATCTTAATGTATCCATCAAATCCCCCCTTATTTATCTTTTCACTATTGATTTAACATTTATGTTTATTCCATACAAATTTATACCAGTTGAATTATCTAATGCATATATTGCTACGTTTTTTAGCTTTGAACTTAATGAAGGTATATTAGTACCATAATATATTTCGATATCAATATCAAGTTTCATTCCGGTGCTATATTCCTCTGTTGATACATATAAAACTCTAGAAACTCCTTCAACTCTTGAAATTACATAAGCTATTATACTGTTTATTGCTCTATCAGATATTGTATATTTTCCAAGATAACTATAAGTTGGTCTAATAATAGTTTTTTCTATATCTTCTCCCGGTTCATGCTCTTTTCCATTTTTACCAAAGAAACCAAAATTTCTTAAAGAATCCATGAAATAGCCTGAAAATTGTTTCTTTATTTCTAAAGTTGGAACCGGTACTACATGTTTTCCTTCATGATTTCTTGAGTAATTTGCTTTTTCAATATCTTCTTGTGATGCAACATCTTCTATATAAATTGTTTTATATATGCTTCCTAATGAAAGATTACTTGCAATTTCTTCTACCATTTCGTCAGATGTACCAAGAACCAATATTTTATCTGGCTTTTCGAGTTTAATAACTTTTTTCATTTCTTCTCTTCTTGTTTCATCTAAGAATATAGCTGCCTTAACAGAAGCAATTTTATTTGCTTCTGTCTTAGCTGATTTACCTGCTATCACCTTTGTATCTTTTATTAGTATTGCATCATCTATAATGTATTTTATATCGTTTTTTCTTGCAACAGATTGAGCATTATAACTCTTACCTGTTCCAGTTTTACCAACAAATGCATATACTTGCATCTAAATATTCACTCCAGTTCTTAAAAATTACTCTTTGGTAACATCTTTAGCTGATAAACTAAATCTGCCATCTTCTTTTCCTATTTCTGTTACCTTAACTAATATTTCGTCTCCAACACTTAGGACGTCCTCTACTTTATTAATTCTTTTATCTGATATTTTTGATATATGTAAAAGTCCCTCTTTACCTGGAAGTACTTCAACTATTGCACCGCAATTTAGAATTTTTGTAACTTTTCCCATGTAAATTTCATTTAGAACTACATCTCTTGTTAAAGATTCTATAATTGAAACAGCTTTGTCTATATTTTCTTGTTCTACACCAGATACAAATACTGTACCATCATCTTCAATATCAATTTTAACTCCTGTTTCTTCAATAATTTTATTTATTGTCTTTCCACCAGTTCCAATAACATCTCTTATTTTTTCAGGATTGATTTTTAAAGTTTCAATCTTTGGAGCATATTTTGAAACGTGTTCTCTTGGCTTAGCAATTTGTTTTAACATTATTTCATCTAAAATATATTGTCTAGCTTTTTTTGTTCTTGCAAAAGCCTCTTCAATTATTTCATATGATAATCCATCTATTTTTATATCTACTTGAATTGCTGTTATACCATTTTTTGTTCCAGCTACTTTAAAGTCCATATCTCCAAAGAAGTCTTCTATTCCTTGAATATCAGTTACCATTATATAATCATCAGTATTACCATTTTTAGTAAATAATCCTGTTGAAATTCCAGCTACTGGTTCTTTAATTGGAACACCTGCATCCATAAGTGCTAAAGTTGATCCACAAACACTTCCTTGAGAAGTTGAGCCATTAGAACTTAGTACTTCTGATACTACTCTTATTGTGTATGGGAATTCTTCTTTAGAAGGTATTACTGGAAGAAGTGCTCTTTCAGCTAAAGCTCCATGACCAATTTCACGTCTACCAGGACCTCTAGCAGGTCTAGCTTCGCCAACACTATATGGTGGGAAATTGTAGTGATGGATATATCTCTTAGATTTATCCTCATCTAGGCCATCAAGTTCTTGTTCATCTGAAATAGAACCAAGTGTTACCATAGATAAAACTTGAGTAAGTCCTCTATTAAATAGGGCACTACCATGTATTCTATTAAATAGTCCTACTTCACAGCTTAAAGGTCTAATTTCATCATTAGCTCTACCGTCTACTCTTTTTCCTTCATCAATTACTAAAGATCTTACAGCTTTTTTCTCTGCTTTATATAAAGCTTCTGCTATCATTGATTTATTTTCATTATAAGCTTCCTCGCCATATTTTTCTATGTAGTAAGCTTTAACTTCTTCATCAACTTTTGCTACATTTTCATCTCTTTCTTGTTTTGATACAGTTTGAACTGCAGCTTTATATTTGTCTGCTGCGAAGTCAGCTATAAAATCAGCAAGTTCATCAGGAATTGCAAAAGATTTATATGAAGCTTTTTTCTTACCAACTTCAGCTTTTATAGTAGCAATGAAATCACATAATTTCTTTATTTCAGCATGAGCTACTTTTATTGCTTCAAGCATAATTTCATCTTTTACTTCAGAAGCTCCTGCTTCTATCATACATACTTTTTCTTCTGTAGCAGCAACTGTTAAATCCAATGTTGATTTTTCTCTTTCTTCAAGTGTTGGGTTCAAAACAATTTTACCGTCTACAAGTCCAACTTTAATTGATCCTACTAATCTATCAAAAGGTATATCAGAAATATTTAAAGCTATTGAAGCTCCTATCATAGCAGGTACTTCTGGTAATACATCTGGATCTATTGCTAAAGTTACAGCATTAATTGATGTATCATTTCTATAATCCTTAGGGAAAAGTGGTCTCATAGGTCTATCGATTACACGAGAAACCAATATTGCCTTTTCACTAGGTCTTCCTTCTCTTTTAATATATCCTCCTGGTATTTTACCAACAGCATATAATCTTTCTTCATAATCTACAGAAAGTGGTAAAAAGTCTATTCCCTCTCTTGGTTCTTTAGACATAGTAGCATTAACTAAAACAGCAGTATCATTATAACGAACTAAACAAGATCCATTAGCAAGACCTGCCATTTTACCAGTTTCAACTACAAGTTTTTTACCAGCATATTCCATTTCAAATTTTTTAAACATAAAATCATCCTTTCTTCTAAAGGAAAGCTGTAATAATAATTTCTAAACATAAATACTATATTCACAAATTATTACTACATTAGGACTTCCCTTTATTCAGAGTAATTATACTATATTTGCAAAAATACTTCAAGAAAATCGCTAAAAAATATCTAAAAACTAGGAAAAAATAAATGGTAGATTTTTTATTATCTACCATTTTAAATCATTTGTTAATTAATTCTATATATTTACAAATTTAGAATCTGAATTAATAATTTTATTTCCTGCAAGAAATGCCTTTACATCCATTCTTTTTGAATTTTGTGGTTGTATTTCTAAAATATTTACTACACCATCAGCACATTTTATACTAAGTTTAGATTTACTTATTTCTACAACGCCACCATTTTCTATGCCTTCTATTTCTTTTAATTCATATGAAACTTTATATACTTTGAATTTAGTATTTTCATCTATGAACATTAATGTTCCTGGAACTGGACTAAGCCCTCTCACATGATTAAATATTTCTCTACATGTTTTATTAAAATCAATCTTTAAGGTATCTTTATTAATCATTGGAGCATATGTAGCTTCTCCTTCTTGTTTTACTCTTGTTATAGAATTATTTACAATTCCATTTAATGTTTTTACTAAAAGCTCTCCACCGATTACTTTTAATTTATCATATACTGTTTCTAAGTTATCTTCATCTGTAATATCAATTTCAGCTTTTAATAGCATATCTCCTGTATCCATTCCTTCATCCATATACATTGTAGTAACACCAGTAACGCTATCTCCATTTATTATAGACCATTGTATAGGAGCTGCTCCTCTTAAATTAGGAAGTAAAGAACCATGTACATTTATGCATCCAAGTCTTGGAATTTCAAGCACCTCTTTAGGAAGTATTTTCCCATAGGCTACAACTACAATAAAGTCTGGATTTAATTCTTTTAATGTTTTTATTACTTCCTCATTATTTCTCACTTTAAGTGGTTGGTATATAGGTATATCTTTAGAAATTGCATATTCTTTTACTTCAGACATTTTTAATTTCATACCTCTACCACTTGGCTTATCTGGATTTGTAAAGACTCCAACAACGTTTATATTTGCCTCGACTAAAGCCTTAAGACTTTCTCTAGCAAAATCAGGTGTTCCCATAAATACAACTTTTATATCATTCACAATAAACTCTCTCCTTTAAAATATAGTATCATTTTAGCATACTTATGAAAATTTCTCAAGTAACCAAAAAAAGAAAAAGTGTATATCCCTAAAAAGGAGATATACACTTAAAGTTCATTAGAATTTAACAGTATAGTTATAAGCATTAGATAAATCAGAATCAGCGTTTATATAAACAACCGTTTGAGATCCTACTTCTAAGCTATCTATTATTCCTGTAACTTTACCAATTTCTTTTCCTTTACTATTTAATAAAGTTAAAGTAAATTCTTTATTTGTAAGAGGGCTACTAGAACCATTTTTTACAGTAACTGTTATTATAGTTCTACCACTTTGAGCAGATAAACTTACATTAGAAACAGTAAATTTACCAAAAGTTCTTTCCTCAAACATTTTATCAGAAATATTAACTTTGATACCTTCGCTAGTAACAATAACATTATTCATATCAGCTAAGTTACCAGCTGCATTACTTTTGCTAACTAATTCTTGATCAATGTCACTTACAATATCCTCTCCAGTTTCAACTTTATTTCCTAAGAATTTAATACATAAAGCTGCAACTAAAGCAATTACAATAACTATAATTAAAATAATTAAAAAGATCTTTAATCCTTTACCAGAATTCTTTTTTTCTGTTTTTTTATTTTCTCCCATATATCCACCTCTTTTCTAAACTAAAATTAATCTATAATCTCAATTCATAATATAAATATGTAAAATAGCTTCAAGCTTCTTATCTTAAAGCTATCTTACAAATGAAAATTTCTCATTTCAATTAATTTTCAACAAATCGTACTGCTGAACCATTAGTATCTTTAATATATGATGTACCACCTGAACCTGTCAATTTCCAGAAATAAGCCGGTGTCATTAGATTATATGATCCAGTTCCTGCATTCGATCCATTATTTTTCCATGTTGCTACTGTAGTATATGTACCATTTTGTGTAGATGATCTTGCTAAAGTATGAGTAGAATGTACAGATGAAGATATATTACAAGCTACATCCACTGGTTTAAATATTATAGAACCTGTTCCTGTAGTAAGCTGATTTCCTGCATAAGATATACTTGTAGGCTTATTATATAAATTTACTATAGGTAAATTATTTTTAATTTTCAGAGCCGATCCATTTGCTCCTTTAGCCTCGATTTTCATTGAACTTCCTTGGAACTTATAATATGTATAACTAGAAATTGAAGAAGCTGTTCCACTTGAACTTACTGATCCACCTGATGAATATGTACCATTTAACGAAGTTGAATGTGTTACACTACATCCACTAGAAGATGAGCTAAATACCACTCCACCAACTAGGTTTGTAAGATCTGGATACACCAAGATTGCTGCTGCAACTCCTCCATCTAAAGTAAATTCTGCAGTACCCTTAGAACCGGTATCAGCCGAAATATGACTAGTAGTCATGTTACCGTAAAAACCTACTAAAGAGATCTGTAATTCATCAATAATGTTACAAACATTTCCATCAGCTGTTTTTATTACTACATTAGAAGATGCTCCAGAAATTTGATAATATCCTGCCGCTGGAGTGGTAATTGTACCACTTGTACCCAATAAAGCCACTGTAGTAGCATCAACATCATTTGAGCCCATTTTATAAAGTGAACTTCCTGAATTTACTGTAAAATCCAAAATGTATCCAGGACCTGGAATGTAGAACCATACTCTATTTCCACCGACACTAATTTTACCTTGTGAAGGGGATACAGAATAGTAATAATTATTATATAGTCCTCTTAAATATATATTCTTTGATTGCCAATATGCATATAATGTTGTATTTGATGTAAATGTAGTATTAGTAAAGTCTGATGTAATATATCCTTTTGGATTAATCATTTGGGTACCGCTTCCATTTGTGCCCGTATAGTATCCGGCAAAGACGTATCCGCTTTTCTTTGGAATTGTTATAGGATTTGCAGTTGTAGCCATTGCAGTTGTACATCCACTCTCTTTATAAATTCCTGTTTCATATTTTTCATATACCGCAGTAGAACCTGCTGACGTTGCACTCTGATTATTTAAAGTTATTGTATATACATTTGGTGTCCAATGTGCTGTTAAAGATGTTGAGGATGTTATTGTATATGAATCTCCTTCCCCTCCAACTCTTGTTGAATCATTATACCAACCAGTAAATGTATAGCCTCCTCGTATAGGTGCGCCTGCTAAAGTAATAGAGCCATAATCTGCTGTAAGTGTTGCATCTCCAGCGCCATATGTATATGTTGTTGGATCACTAGTTGTGCTAGATATACTTCCTGCCCCACTCAATTTCCATGATTTTAAACCAATTTGTTGATAATGAATTGGAGTTCCACCGTTACTATTATAACTTAGTATACATGCTGGTGCACTTACTGATTTCGTTGTTCCATAATTTTGAGTAGTTTTTTCTCCCCCTGGATTTACTGTTAATGTGTATGAATTTATCGTCCAATGAGCATATAGAGTTATTGAATTTGTAGGTGTATACCCAGTAGTACCATACCCAAATTTATCGTCACTAATTTTAGTACCACCTGTAGCAGCAGTATACCATCCTGCAAAAGTATACCCTTCTCTAACAACCTTTCCAACTGGTCCAGTTATTACTGAATTATAATTAGCTGTAAGTGTTCCATTTCCAGCTCCATATGTATATGTCGTTGGATTTGCTGTTGTACTTGATATACTTCCTGATCCACTCAAACTCCATGACTTAAATGTTGCAGTTTGTACAATAGTTTTTGAGTCATAATTTAAATCAAATGTTACCTGAACTGTTGGTGCACTTACTGACTTTGTAGTATTCCATTTTTGTGTTGTTGTTGTACCACCAGGATTTACAGTCAATGTATATGAATTTACTGTCCATGATGGTTTAAGTGTTACACTTTTTGTTGGAGTATATGAATCGCCTGCTCCTCCAACTTTTGTAGATCCATCATACCATCCATTGAATGTATGTCCTGCCCAAGAATTTGGCGTTGGTAACTTTATTGCATTATAACTTGCTGTAAGAGTTCCATTTCCTGCTCCATATGTATATGTTGTTGGATTTGTTGTTGTACTTGATATACTTCCTGATCCACTTAAGCTCCATGATTTAAATGTTGCAGTTATTGACGATGATGCTTGGCCACTTTCATAATTGAATGATACTGTTACTGCTGGTGCACTTACTGATTTTGTTGTTCCATAATTTTGGTCTGCTGTTGTTCCTCCTGGATTTACTGTTAATGTATATTTATTTGCTGTCCATGATGCTGTAAGAGTTACCTTCTTAGTTGGCGTATATGTTGCTCCTGCATTTCCAACTTTTGTTGAACCATCATACCATCCATTAAATGTATATCCTTCTCTTGTAGGCGTTGGTAATGTTATTTGGTCATAGTTTGCTGTAAGCGTTGCATTTCCTGCTCCATATGTATATGTTGTTGGATTTGCCGTAGCACTTGAAATACTTCCTGCTCCATTTAAACTCCATGATTTAAATTCTACTAGGAATAAAGCCTTTAAAGAATCTCCATCACTACCTGGATAATTCCAATCACAAATTACATTTATTTCAGGTGCACTTACTGATTTTGTTGTTCCATAATTTTGGTCTGTTGTTGTTCCTCCTGGATTTACAGTTAACGTATATTTATCTATTGTCCATGATGCTGTAAGTGTTACCCTCTTAGTTGGTGTATATGTTGATCCAGCATTTCCTACTTTTGTTGAACCATCATACCATCCATTAAATGTATATCCTTCCCTTGTAGGCGTTGGTAATGTCACTGAATTATAATTTGCTGTAAGAGTTCCATTTCCTGCTCCATATGTATATGTTGTTGGGTTTGTTGTTGCACTTGATACACTTCCTGAGCCACTTAAACTCCACGATTTGAATGTTACTGGGATTAAAGCCTTTAGTGAAGTTCCATCACTACCTGGATAATTCCAATCACAAATTACATCTATTTCAGGTGCACCTACTGATTTTGTTGTTCCATAATTTTGTGTTGCTGTTGTACCACCTGGATTTACTGTTAATGTATATGAGTTAGCTGTTCTACTAGCATTCGCTGTAATCGTAACTGCTGTTCCCTCAGTCATTGCTGGCCATGTGAATGTTCCAGATGGATTTGATGATAACTTAATTGATGAGTTTGATGATGTCCATGATGCAAATTTTACTGTATATCCTGCAGATGAAGTTAAGTTTGCTGTAAGTTTTGGAACTGTTGCTCCATAATAATATTTTGTTTTACTTTGTGCTGGAGTTACTGATGATACATAGTTTCCTGTAGCTGTTGTTAATGTTCCATAAGTTCTCTTATAGTATAACTTAACTACTGTTGAACCATCTGATGCTATTGTTGTAGTTGTTACCGTTGTTCCTCCAACTTGTCCGTATGAATAAACTATTCCGTTTGCTACTTCATGTCCACTATTCTTTAAGTTACTTAATGTTATCGTTGCTCCTGTAGTTCCACTCTTTGAATCTGTTGATGTTGGTGTCGTTGGGTATGTTCCGCTTGTATTCATTACGTAGTGTTCTACTTTATAAGCTGTTCCTGAATTTGCATCCAATGTTGCATTTGCTGTAAGGGTTATTGCTGTTCCCTTTGGCATTGCTGGCCATGTAAATGTTCCTGTTGGGTTTGTTGTTTTATTTGCTAAATATGTTGTGTTACTACTAATCCAGTTACTAAATGTATAGTGATATCCTGTTGGATTTGCTGGAAGTGTTGCTGATAATGTTGGAACTGTTGCTCCATAGTAATATTTTACCGCATTTTGTGTTGTAACACTTGATACATTTGTACCAGCCTTTGTTGTCAACGTTCCATAATATCTTTCATAGTATAACTTAATTACTGTTGTTCCATTTGCTGCTACTGTTGTTGTTGTTACTGTTGTTCCTCCAACTTGTCCATATGAGTATGCTATACCATTTGCTACCTTATATGTGCTATTTGTATACGCTAAATTTGCTAGTGTTAATGTAGAGTCTGCTGTTGCTGATAATGTTTGTATATTTGTTGCACTACTTGGATATGCTCCGTTTGTTCCCATTAGATAATGTTCTACTTTATAGCTTACTGAATTTGCTGTCCACTTTGGTTGCAATGTTGTATTTGCTGTAAATGCTGTATTTGTAAAGTTTGATGTAAACTTACCATCTGCTGCTATCATTTGTGTTCCGCTACCATTTGCTCCAGTGTAATATCCTCCAAATGTATATCCTGTTCTTGTTGGTATTGTTATAGAACTTATAGCAGTTGAACAAGCAGTATTTGAATATAATCCTGTAGCATATTTTTCATATACTGTTGCTGGTGATGGTCCTTTTGTAGCATTTGAACTACTCAAACTTATTGTATAAACATTAGCAGTTTTATTTGCATTTGCTGTAAGTGTTATTGCAGTTCCTTCTGGCATTGCTGGCCATGTAAATGCTCCTGTTGGGTTAGCAGTTTTATTTGCCATATAAGTAGTATTACTACTTGCCCATGAAGCAAACGTTACATTGTAACCAGTTGCTGTTGCAAGATTTGCAGTAAGTGATGGAACAGAGGCTCCATAATAATATTTTACTGCACTTTGTGCTGTAACACTCGAAACATTTGTACCTGCTTTTGTTGTTAATGTTCCATAATATCTCTTATAATAAAGATTTATTACTCTTGAATTATTTCCTGGTATAGTAGTTGTAGTAACTGTTGTTCCTCCAACTTGTCCATATGAATATGCTATACCATTTGTAACTTTATAAGTTGAATCTGTTTTTTGTAAATTAGACAATGTTACTGAAGAATCTGTTGTAGCTGTCTTTGTTTCAGTAGAAGTTGGTGTTGTTGGGTATGCTCCACTTGTATTCATTACATAGTGATTTACAGTATAGTTTGAACCACCTGCTGTAAATTTAGCTACTAAAGAAACATTTGATGCCCCTAAAGTAAATGTATAATTTGCACTAGATGATACTTTTGTAGATCCATTATACCAACCTTCAAAAGAATAACCTGTATTTGGTACTGCTTTTACTGTTACTGAAGTTCCGTAGCTATAAGTTCCTCTACCTGATGTTGTACCACCGGCTGATGGATTACTTGAAGTTGAAACTGTATAATTATTTACTGTAAACTTAGCATATAAAGTTATTGCTTCGCTTGCACCTGAAGGCGTGTAGCTTGAATTTGCTGTTCCTGATGTACCTGCTTTTGTAGTAAGTGCAGAATCTGTACACCAGTAATTAAATGTATGTCCTGTTTTTGATGTTGATGGAAGTGTTATTGCAGAACCTGTTGTAGAATATGTTGCTGTAAGTGTTGCATCTCCCGCCCCAAATGTAAATATTGTAGGATTTGATGTTGTACTAGACAAGCTACCAGCTCCACTTAAGCTCCATGATGTTACTGTTCTATTAGATGTCATACTAGATACTGCTGCTCCACCATTTGTATTAAAGTTTATTGTATATTTAGGACTTAAACTTACACTCTTAGTATCGTTATAATTTCCATTGTATGTTGCTAGAACTGTATTTCCATTCTTTACTGTTAATTTATATGAATTTATAGTCCATTTTGCATATAAAGTAACATTTGAAGAAGGCGTATAACTTGCTCCTGCTTTTCCTATTAAAGTACCAGAGCCATTATTATTTGTTTCTGTACTATACCAACCATCAAAAGTATAACCTGCTCTTGTTGCTGTTGGTAATGTATAGGCTGTACCATTTGCACTATAAGATGCTGTAAGTGTTGAACTTCCTGCTCCATATGTAAATGTTGTTGGATTTGTTGTTGTACTAGATAAGCTTCCTGCACCTGACAAACTCCAACTAGAGAAAGCTCTTTGACTATTTTGAGGATTAATAGAATTTCCTCCGTTTACATCATATGTTACTGTGTAATAAACATTTGGAGCTGTAACACTAGTTGTAGAAGCATAAGCTCCTGTTCTAGTTTCTCCACCTGGATTTATAGTAAGTGCGTAAGAATTTACTGTCCATTTTGCATATAATGTTTTATTTTCTGTTGGTGTATAAGTTGCACCCGCATTACCAACTAAATTTCCAGATCCGTTATTATTAGTTTCACTATCATACCAACCATTAAATGTATATCCTAATTTTGAAGGTGTTGGTAAAGTATATGATGTACCTTTATTATTATAATTTGCTGTAAGTGTTCCATTTCCTGCTCCATATGTATATGTTGTTGGATTTGCTGTTGTGCTAGATATACTTCCGGCACCACTTAATGTCCAACTACTAAATCCTCTTTCTGAACTAGTATTAGAAAATGCTGTTCCACCATTTGAGTCGTATTTTATTGTGTAATATGATTTTGGTGCTGTAACACTCTTAGTTGTTAAATAGTTTTGTGAATAATTTGTTCCACCTGGATTTACAGTTAATGTGTAAGCATTTGTTTTAAAGTTACCTGTTATACTTACGTTTTTTGCTGGCATTACAAATGTTGTTGTGGCAGAAGATGTTGAAGCTATTGTAATTCCAGTAGTTGCTGTTGACCAACCATTAAATGTATATCCTGGTTTTGCTGTTGCTTTAATTGTAACAGTTGTTCCATATTTATATGAACCACTCTTTTCTAACGTTCCACCAGCACTTGGACTAGATGTAAGCGTTAAAGTATAATAATTTCTCTTATAGTATAGTTTTAATACTAAAGATCCATTTGCTACTACTTTTCCACTTGCTACTGTTCCAGTAATTGTTGAATCATATGTATATCCTGTGTATGTATTTGCAGTAGCTGTTACAGTAGAATCAGTTGTACCATATAATGTATCTTTATAGCTTGCAGTTGAACTATATGTTCCATCTGCATTTTCTAGATAATGCTCTACCGTATATTTTGTATCAGCATTTGATGCTTTCTTAGCATATAAAGTTATATCAGCTGTTGGTGTATATGCTGCTCCAGCAGAACCAACTCTATTTTTAAATTCAGAATCACTATACCATCCCTCTAAAGTATAACCAGTAAATGTTACTTGTGGCAATGTTACTGAATTATTTGAATAACTTGCTGTAAGTTTAGCATTGCCAGTTCCATATGTAAATGTTTGACTTACCGCATCGTAACTTCCTAATCCAGATTTTGTCCAACCATTAAATGACTTAGTTGACACTTCTGAAGACTTAGTTGATGTACCACCATTTGCATTATAAGTAACTTTGTAACCTGCTGGTGCTACTATTTTTCCATCAACTTTAAATGTTGAACCGTAGATTCCACCTTTTGTAGCAGCTGATGTATCACCATCATACGTACCACCATTTGGATCTATAGTTAAAGATACTTGTTTTCTAGTATAGTATAGTTTTAATACAAGACTGCCGTCGCCTTTAACTACTCCTGAAGTTATTGTGCCATTATAACTTGATGCATAATCGAATCCATCATAAGTTTTTGAAGTAGCTGTAACTGTTGTTCCTGTTACTGCAGATTTATTTTCAGTTTCAGCTAAAGTAAATGTATAATCTAAGTTTTGTTTATAGTGTTCTAGTTTATAAGAAGCTTGTACTGCTTTCCAGTTTGCTGTTATAGAAGTATTACCCAATCCATATGTGAATTTTTGTGTTGTAGAAGCTATTGGTGTAGTTGTTGTAATTGTACCAACGCCAGATTTTGTCCATCCTGTAAATTCATATCCTGATCTTACTGGAACTGGAATATCAATAACAGCTCCAAGAGGTTTATTTATTACAGTGTTAGAAGCGCTTCCACTATATGTACCACCATTTGGATTAATTGTTAAATTGTAACTTCTTCTTGTATAGTAAAGTTTTAAAGTTAAACTTCCATCTTCTAAAACTGTTCCGGATGTAACTGTTCCAGAAGCTTGAGCATTATAATCAAAACCAATTGATGTATAATCTCTTTGTGTTGCTGTAACTGTTGTTCCAGTTACGGAATTTATAACTTGAGCATCATATAATTCATATCCAGTCTTAGAAATATTTTCAAGATAATATTCTACTCTATAAGTTGTAGATTTTGCCCATGTTGCATAAATACTTACATTTCCTGTTACATATCCATAATCAGTCTCTGCTGCATTTCCTGATGTTGCAGAACTATTTGTATCCCAACCTTTAAACACATATCCTGCTCTAGTTGGTGCTGCTGGATATTTACCCATTGTATATTTTCTATACGTTGATGCATTATGCACAGTGTTTGTTCCATCATTTAAGTATGCTGTAATAGTATAATTTGGAAGTTTATCTGCTATATATGCATTCTCACCAGTTTTTAATTTAACATTTGTTTGCCAATCTTTACCTTCTATTTTAACATAGCAAGCTCCTGTTGTAGTATAGGTACCTGAACTTGTTGTACTACTTACCTTATTATATGTTCCATTTAATGAATCAGATGTATATACATTTATTGTGTTACCAGATGAAGATTGTATAGAAAATACATAATCTGCTTCTTGAACATAAATTGTAAATGTACCGTCACCAGAAGAGCTAATGCTTCCCGCCTGGGAATTAAATGTTACATATTGTGATCCAATATCAACCGCATCTACAGTTGCATACTGCCAATTAGCAATATAAGTTCTATCTCCAATTGATCCTTTCTTTATTACAACAGTAGTGTATGGATTTGGATCTGATGGTGTTGACCATCCTTTAAATGCATATCCATCTCTTGTTGGATTATTTAATGTAATATCATTACTTGTAACCAGATAAGATGTTGGATTTGAAACACTTTGAGTTCCACCATTTAGTATATAATTAATTTTATAACCTATTACATTATATTTAGCTGTAACACTAACGTTAGATGCTGGCATTACAAATGTTGTAGATTCAGCTTTTGTATCAGTAATTGATATAGAGTTTGTTGTAGTCCAGCTATTAAATGTATATCCATTGTTTACAGTTGCATTTATTGAAACTGTTTGGCCATATTTGTATGTACCACTACCAGTTACTTTACCTGCACCTGCTGGATTTGTTGAAAGTGAAACAGTATAAGAATTTCTTGTATAGTATAATTTTAATACTAAGCTTCCGTCTGCTTTTACTACCCCACTTGTTACATTACTCTTATTAGAAGAGTCATATGTAAATCCTGTATAAGTTTTAGATGCTGCATTAACTGTTGAATCAGTCGGTCCAGATAAGCTTTGAGTTTCTGTCAAAGTATATGTAGTTCCATCTAAATTTTGTAGATAATGTTCTACCTTATAAGCTACATTATTTGCAGTCCATTTAGCAGTTAATGTTATATTTGATGTTGGTGTATAACTTGCTCCCGCAATTCCTATTAGAGTATCTGAAGAATTATACCAACCATTAAATGTATATCCTGCTCTAGTTGCACTTGGTAATTTTACACTACCATTTGAATAATTAGCTGTAAGAGTAGCATTTCCCGCATCGAATGTGAATACCTTACTTGAACTTAAAGTACCAGCTCCACTCTTTGTCCAACTAGTAAATGCCTTTTTAGCTAATGTATTTTCATCTGTTACTTGTACTGTTCCGCTATTAGCGTTATATGTAACAGTATATGGGTTTGGAACTGTAGGATTTTCAATTGTTTCAGTTCCTTGATATTTTTTAGTTATTACTGTTGATGTTGTTTTATTTCTAAATGTACCACCATTTGGATTTACAGTCAAATTATAATCATTTCTTGAATAATATAATTTGAGTACTAAACTTCCACCTGGTTTTACATTTCCTGATGCTATATTATTTGCATTAGATGAGTCATATGTAAATCCTGTATAAGTTTTAGCTGTTGCTGTTACTGTTGCGCCTGTTGTTCCTGATAATGTTTGAGTTTCTTTCAAATCATAACCTGTTCCAGATACATTTTGTACATAGTGTTCTACCACATATGCAGTATCTGTATCTGCTATATAGTAAGCATATAATTTAGTATCTGCAGTTGGTGTATAATTTGCTTTTGCATCCCCTATTTTTGTAGTATAGTTGCTATCTTTATACCAACCAGCAAAATTGTAACCTACTTTTGTAACTTCTGGTAATACAACTGATGACGTTGTGTAATTAGCAACAAGTGATGCTGTTCCTATTCCATATGTAAATGTTTTAGAAGCTGTATTGTAAGTACCTGCTCCAGATTTTGTCCATCCTGAGAATGTTCTATTTGCAGTTGTATTTTGTTCTGCTAAATTAGCACTACCACCATTTAATTCATAAGAAACAGTGTAAGCCTTTGGTGTAACCGGATCTCCAACTAATAAGCTTTGACCATGTTTTTTATTTATTACACTTGAAGCTTGTGTACCATTCCAAGTACCACCATTTGGATTTACTGTTAAACTATATAGATTTCTTGTATAGTATAGTTTTAATATTAAGCTACCATCTGGCAATATGTTTGCTGATGATATTGTACCAGAAACTGCACTATTATATGTAAATCCTGTATAAGTTTTTGGAGTAGCTGTAACATTTGAATTTACTCTACCATATCCAGTTTCTATATCAGCTGTTTGTAAATCATAGCCTGTTGCATCTACATTTTCTAAGTAATGATATACTTGATACTTAATATCTGTTTTTTCATTCCATTTTGCATATAAAGTGATAGAACTTGTAATATCATATGTATCACCTTGATCGCCTGCTTTAGTCTTAAATGCACTATCTAAATACCAACCACCAAATGTATAACCAACTTTTTGAGCACTTGGTAATACTATGCTAGACAATGAATATTCAGCAGTAAGTGTAGCTGTTCCAATTCCATAAGTAAACTTTTTAGAAGTTGTATCAAAGTTTCCAACACCTGATAGTTTCCAACCATTAAATGTATACTTTGCAGTTGTATTTTGCTCTACTAAATTAGCACTACCACCATTTAATTCATATCCTACTTTGTGTGAAGATGGTACTGATGGATCTTCGATATTTTCAGTTTGTCCATGCTTTTTAGTAATTGTAGTTTTATTATTTGTATTTCTAAATGTACCACCATTTGGATTTACTGTTAAAGCATAACTATTTCTTGTATAATACAACTTTAATACAAGACTGCCATCTGCTGCTATAGTAGATGTAATTAGTGAGTTAGAATTGTTTCTATCCAAAGTATAGCCATTATATGTCTTAGGTGTTGCTGTTATTGTTGCGCCTGTTGTTCCAGTTAAATTATCTGTATCTGTTAATGTAAATCCTGTAGCAGTAACATTTTCTAAGTAATGTTCAACTTTATATGCTGTACTTTTATTTGATATCCATCCAGCATAAAGAGTTATATCAGTTGTAGGTGTATAGCTAGCATTTGCGTCTCCTGCTTTTGTTCCACTTCCATTATTATTACTTTCAGCTAAATACCAACCACCAAATGTATATCCTACTCTAGTTGGTTCTGGTAATCTTACATTTCCACCAGTCCATTTTGCGTATAAATTGTGGTTACTTGCAATATTAACTTTACTTGTAGCTACTATAAGACTAGTATAATCTTTTGAAATATACCATCCGGCGAAGCTATAAGTTGATTTTGTATTTTCGTCTTTTAAAGAAACATTACCATTATTTAAGTCATATGTTACTGTATAATTTCTAGTTGGCTCTGGTAAAGCACCATACTCTGAATCATATGTAACATTTTTAGTTTTTTCAGTATTTCCGCCATTTGCTTGCATGTAGTCATACGTTACTACATATTGATTTGCAACATAAGTTGCTTTTATTTTTTCATCACTATCAGAAAAAGTATACTTATTACCACTTATAGTTCCTTTACTTTCTGTTTGCCATCCATTAAATGTATATCCAGTTTTAATAGGAACTTTTAATGTAATTGTTTGCTCGTATTTGCCAGTAACTGTTGTGATATTTGAATTAGAATCGTATACTCCAGTATTTGGATCTATTGATAATGTATATGATTTTCTCTTATAGTATGATCTTAATACTAATGAGCCATCATTTGATACTACTCCTGATAAAATTGAATTACTATTAGATGGGTCATATTCAAATCCTTTTGGATCAAGTATATCAACAGTAACTGTTGAATCTACAGTTCCATTTTTGTTTTCTGAATATTCCAATTTATAAGTACCATCTAATTGTTCAAAATAATATTCTGACTTGTATTGAGCTACCCCAGCACTCCATATAGCGTATAAAGTAACTATTTTTCCATTTTCAGATGCTAGATTTAATACTTCTTGCTCATCTAAGTATGCTGTTGAAGTAGCATTTTTATCTGTGTTCCATCCAATAAAGCTGTAACCTGTTTTCGTGAATGTATTTTTATTTAATTTTTTAGCTACATCATAAGTATGAATACTGCTTGACATAGTTCCTGCACCAGTGTTAGCGTCATATTTTATTGTATAATTTATTCCACTAAAATATGCTGTTATACTAACGTCACTATCTGGCATAGTAAAGTTTGTTTTAGTAGTTAATGTATTTGAAAGCGTAGTATTGTTAGTTGTAACTTTCCAATTAGAGAATGTATAACCTTTAGCAGGTACTGCGTTAATTTCTACATTTGAACCATATGCATAACTTCCAACTTTAGTTACACTACCAGAATTTACTGGTGAAATTAAGAAACTTAATGTATGTGTATTTCTAGTATAATATACTTTTAATACTAATGATCCATCTGGATTTATGTTACCACTTAACGCAGTTCCTTCTATTGTATTATCAAAAGTAAATCCTTCATATGTTTTGTTAATTGCAGTAGCTTTGGTATCCGTTATACCTTCTAATTCTTCTGTTTCAAAAAGTTCATATCCATCTTTGTTTATATTTTCTCTATAGTGTTCTACTTTATATTTTGTATCTTCTCTAGGTGTCCATCTAGCTGTTAGGTTTTCTTCAGTAGTTGGTACATATTTATCTCCAGCATTTCCGACTTTTACTAAATCTTTATACCATCCAGCAAGATCGTATCCTTGTCTTGTTGCTGTAGTAAGTGTAATACCGTCATTTTTATAAGTAGCTCTTAATAATCCATCTCCAGCTAAATATTTGAATTCTCCCTTTTCAGAACTGTATTCACCAATTCCTTCTTTTAGCCATCCACTAAATACATTTTTAGTGTAATCTTCAGCTACAGCTGCTGTACCACCATTACCATTATAAGTAATTTTATATCCTTTTGTTGGAGTTGCATCTTCAACCTTTTCAATTGTTTCATATTTTCCAGGAACTACTACACTAGTACTAACTCCTCTATATTCTCCACCATTTGGATCTATTGTTAAGTTATAAGTATTTCTAACATAATATACTTTTAAGACTAATGAATTATCAGGCATTACCATTCCAGATAAAACTGTTCCATCTACAAAGTCATTTTTAGAAAATCCTTCATACTCTTTTATTAATGCTGTTACATTACTTTCAGTTGTTGCTGACATTGTTGCTCTTTCAGCTAAATCATAACCAGTTGAATTAATATTTTCTTTATAATACTCTATAGTATACTCTGATATTCCTGGTTTCCAAGTGGCTGTGATAGTAGCATCTGAAGCATCAAATACAAATTTATTACCATTTATATTTCCTTTTCCAGAAACTGTCCATCCATTAAATACATATCCTTGTTTTGTTGGTGTAGCAAGTACTAACGATGCCTCATATTTTCCAACTACTTTAGTAATATCATTAGATCCAGAGTATGTACCTCCGTTTGGATCTATAGATAGAGTATATTTATTTCTAGAATAATATAGTTTTAATACTAACTTTCCATCTCCTGTAACTGTTCCAGATGTAACGTTAGTTGTTAAAGTATCATCATAATGGAATCCATAATAAGATTTTGTTTTAGCTGTAGCAACTTCATCAGTTGTTGCAGTTAAATTTTCTACTTCTTTTAGAATATAAGCACTAGAATTTGAATTTTCAATGTAGTGTTCTACTTTATATTCAGAAATTCCAACTTTCCATACTGCATATAAAGTGATTACTTCACCATCTACATTTGTTAAGTTTAATACTTCTTCTTCATCTAAGAATTCTGGTTCTGTAGCATTTTTATCTCTACTCCATCCTGCAAATGTATAACCGTCTTTAGTATATGTATTTTTAGCAAGTGCCTGTTTGTTATCATATTTATGAGTACTTTCAAAAGCCTGTCCTTTACCAGTATTGGCATCATATTTTATTTTATATTCAATATATCCAAAGTTTGCTGTAAGTGTTACATCTTCAGCAGGCATTTTAAATGATGTTGTTGGTGAAAGTTCATTTTGTAATGTTACTGATTTATTAGAAAGTGTCCATTTTTTAAATGCATAACCAGGTTTTGCCTTTGCTGATACTGTTACATCATCTAAATAAATCGCGCTTGTTACTCCTGAAACTTCTCCAGCATTCATTGGGCTTGAAACAATTGTTACTGAAAATTCGTTAGCTGCGATAATGCTATTTCCAGTTAAATCTTTTTTAGTTCCTTGGCCTATATTATTTACTGAATCTGCAACTTGTCCTTCCAGGTAATCAGAAAGAATTAAAGTCCCGTTGTCATCTTTTTTAATAACATATTCATATATTATTTCATTATTATTTGATGAAACATAGTCTGCTTGACGTTCACTAGAATCACCAAATTTAATTTTCATGACTGGTGCTTGTATTACTTTTAAATTTTCTGTCCATGTTGTTTTAAATGTAATTTTTGTACCCATTTTGTATTTTCCGCTGTCAGGTGATATTACCTCTATAGAAGTAACACTCGGAGCAGTTTTATCAATCATAATTTGGTACTCTTGAGTAACCGTATTTACACCATCTGTTGTTTCTGCAATAATTGTTGTTATTCCCTCTGTTTGTATTACTGTATCTTCTGAGGTTTTAGATACATATTGTGCTGATCCACCTTTTGAACGGAACGTTGTATTACTCTTGCTGTTGTTATCTAATGAAACTATAACATTTTTATTTGTAATTGTGCCAGGAACATATTCTTCATTATTAGAACTTTCAAGAGTAAATTTTATTTGTCCAATTTCTAACTTTTGAGTTCTAATTCTAGTTTCGTCAGATACAGAATAGTTTCCTGCATTATCATATGCTCTTGTTCTTATATAGTACTCTGTATCGTATGTTAAATTATCAAATTCTTTGCTGTATTGATATTCGCTCCATACATCACCTTTTTTAATAGCATATTGTGTTCTATCTTTGTTAATTCCCGAACTACCATATTCTGGAGTTTGAGGTGCATCCTCTTGATTACATGTTACAGTAATTTTTCTAGTAGTAGCTACTACACTTGGAGCATTTGCATCAGGAGCTTTTTTATCAATATTATTTACTGTAACTTTTGAGAATTCACTCTTTTGATTTGTATTATCTAGTGATCTTGCATATACATCTGAATTTTGAGATATTGTTATTGGTAATGAATAATCTTGCCAATCACTTTCAACTATTTTAGCATTTTTGGCTACAACCTGATATTGTATCTTAAGTGTAGCTGTATCATTAGATGAAATTGTTGCTGTAACATTTGAATTTGTCCAATTTTTGTTATTTAGTACTATAGTAGGTGAAGGTATTGAAAGAGTTGTTATTGTTTTTTCTACTAATTTTGAAGAGTTACCTGCAACATCTATTGCTACAACACCAATTTTATAACTTGTATTTTGAGTAAGATTTTGGAATGTATATTCACTAGTTTTTGAAGTTGCTACTACTTCACCATTTTTGTAGAATACATATGTATCAATTCCACTTCCGTTTCCATCACTAGCCGATACATTAGCTGCTATAGAATTTATTGTTGCTGAAACTGAAAGTGTAGCAACTGGCAATTCTTGATCTATCTTTACTACGAAAGCATTACTTGTAGCACCAACTATGTCAACCATGTTATATGCTCTAGCTATAACTGAAGTTGTTCCAAGTTCTGATACTGAAAGTTTTCCATTAGAAGTTCTTGTCCATGTTTCTCCATTATCTAAGCTATATTCATAATAACTTACTCTAGATACAGAAGATAATTGTAAATCAACAGGTTTTTTATTTGTCCATTGATTTGAGTTTATTGCCCCACCATTTACAGTAGCTGTTATTGTTGGAGCCTCTGGAAGAGTTTTATTTATTTTTACTAAGAACTCTGAACTTTCTACACCAATTTTATCGTTATTAATTACAGTTCTTGCTTTTACTCTATACTCTCCATCAGCTGTAAATGTTAAATTTGGATTATCATTTTCGTAATTAATCCAATCTCCAAATTTATCAGAATCTTTTGCTATTGTATATTGAATTGTTTCGTCTAAATTAGGATTTGCTGATGTTATTATAAGTGTTACATCACTTCCTGTCCAAGTACCACTTATATAATCATTAGTTGCTGTGATTATAGGTGCTAATGTTCCTGTTTTATTTATATAAACTTCAAATTCTGATACTTTACTTCTTTGTTCTTTAGAATCTACTATTGCAACTGTTCTTACTTGTACAATTTGTCTTAAGAAAGCACCATCAAAAGATAAACTTGTACCTCCTAAATCAGTAACCTTTTCAAAAGTTTCGCCTTTATCTAAACTATATTCGTAGTAATGTTCTATGGTATCATCTGAAACACCACCAGAAATTGTAAGGTTTACTGCTTGAGTTGACATTTCACCGCTTTTTACATTAGCTGCAATCTCTGGAGAAAATACTTTTGGAGCTTCTGCACATGATGTATCACACACCTTTTCTGCTCCCGCTATTTTCTCAGCCCATTTATGTTCATCTGTATCGGCATCAGGAATTATGAATACTACCTCACCATTACAAATTTCTACATATCCTTTTAAAGGTGAATCCTTTAAAGATGGAAGCCAATCATATATTTTATCATCGTTCATAGAAATGTTAATATCTTCTTTAGCTGCAAAATCATTTATCTTCTCATTCAATTTTGAAGACGTAAGTTCATTTTGCAAAACTACAAAATCATTTCTAAAAATCGCCTCATCAGCTTTGTTTGTCGGATTACTATACTTTATCGACAACACAATAACTGACAATAGTATCAAAGAAACAATTATTGTTATAACAAGTACTATTAAACTTATACCTTTCTTTAATCTATTTTGACAAACATTATTCATGTTTTTTGCATCATTAGTTTCCATAAAAAAACACCCTCTCAAATTCGTTAATAACTCATATATATCTTACTATAAACGCAAACTTTTTTCAACTTTTTTTGAATATTTTTCTGACTTTTTTTACACTTTTTTTGGTCAAAAAAAAGGCCCTAAAATAGGCCTTTTTATGACATTTTTTCAAATGTATTATTTAACAAATTCAATTTCGATTGAACTTGCATTTGATATATCTTTTTCTACAACTTCTTCAATGGTAACTTTAGAATTTGATAATATTTGTGGCACTTCTTTTCGGCAAGAATATACTACACTATTTTCATCATCTAATAATTTTATTTGAAGCTTAGATTTTGAATATATACTATTTGACGTATTATTAACATTAAATGATACTACACTTTTGCCTTCACTTGCAAATAAAAGTATATTATCAACTAGTATATTGTCATTAAGTTTTATAGTTTTATTAATTCCATTTGATGTATTAAGCTTAGTTCCAGAATTATCGAACACAACATTTTTAGAGTCTTCGCTATTACCAGAAATTGCGCTCTTTTCCTCAGGTGATAAACTATCAAAATAATTTTCATCACTATTTGTAACATTTTTTCTACTATTAAAATTTATAATAACTATTACAACCACAGCTACTAGCACTAATAAAAGTACAAGAAAAACTATTTTTTTATTCATTTTATTTTTTTGTGATTTATTGTATACTTTTTTCTTATCTTTCATAGTACCACCTTATTCTAAACCATAAATATGAATCTTACTTACTTCATAGTTTGATTTTATTTGGCTTGATGTTAAAGCTTTGTTGTAGAATGATGCTGAGTAAATGTTACCTTTTAGGTAAGTATCATAATTTTCTACCTGGCCTGATCCAGATGGATTAACTCCAATGGCCATAACAGTATCAAAATATGGTTCTTCAACCTCACCAGTTATAGAAAGTGAATTTTCTAACACTCCATTTATATATAAGCATAATCTACTTCCATCATATGTATATGATACCTTGGTAATCTCGCCGTTATAAACATTTTGAGCCTCCAAAGATCTATATGCACCAGCTATATATGCAGTTGCACTAATCTTATTATTGGTATTTATTTCTATTCCAAATCCTCCAGTTTCGAAGTTTCCTATAACACATTCAAATGCAGACCTTTGAGTCTTTGTACTCTTAAATACAGTTTCCAAAGTAAAACTATCTTTGTAAGAATCATGTGATAACTTACCTAGATTTACCCAAGAAGAAGTACCATTAAATGTGAAATAGTTTCCTCCACGAGTTAAATTATGAGTTGTTGGTACAGAATTGTTTACTGTATTTGCCCAAGTTGACGTAGAAGAGCTATAAATTCTACCTCTTTCGCTATATCTACCATCATAGTTAAACACTAATCCATCACTTTCAAATCCATCTAATACGTGTTTTAATGGAACAACGTCAGAACCAATTTTAAATTGAGTATTTTTAGTAACATGCCTAAATCTTAAATACATATCTTGTGGATAATCAATATTAGTAGAATTTATGCTAGTATTTCCAGATGCTATAGTTGTGACTGCACTTCCAGTAGTCCAGTTATCAGCTGAAAATACATCAATTGAAGAATTTATACCAGTTGAAGATTCTAAACTTGAATTTATTCTATATGTTAATTTATCTCCTCTAAGTCTTACAAATGTATTGGAACCAGCAGCTCCTGTATATGAATTTCCATTACTTAGAGTGTAATTATTTATATTAGGTTCTAGATACAATGTTCTTATCTGCCAAATAGCATATAAGTCAGTATCTTGAGTTATGTAATAAGTTCCAACTCCACTCGCACTGTTAGGATCCGCACTCCATCCTAATAGATCATATCCACTTCTAGTTGGTTTCTCACTATTTAGACTTATTGCAGTACATTTTTTTACCTGATAAGTTTTATATAAATCACTAGATGTTGGTGAATATAGATTTACATTACACATAGGTAAACTATCAATTATTGTTGCATAATTACTATTTTTTAATCTAAATTGAACAGAGAAAATACCAGATATTTTAATTTCACACTCATCAGTTGTAGTATAAACTGCTGTTTCACCTGGTGAAATTGAAACTACGGTTTTATAACTCTCTTCTCCTGCATTTTTCAAAGAAATAGATGCTCCTGAATTTGTAGCTGCTAGCACAATTTCATATCCAGCTCCAGGAATTTTAAAATCTAAAATTCCACCATTTATATATATTCTTTGTTCAGAATCAACAATTTTATATGTACTAGATGTTGCATCTGTTAAGTAAACATATTTTTCTTGGAAAACAGCATTTAATATTAAGCTTTTATCCGGCATTGTAAACGTATAGGTTGCATCGGTTGAAACAAGTGTTCCATCCTGACCATACCAACCAATAAATACATAATCATCCATTGCTGTAGCAACAACTGTAACTGTTTTTTGAGCTTCTTTCATTCCACCGCCAGACACTGTTCCACCAGCAGTTGTTGTAAGTTGTAAGTTAACAAATCTATCTTCTATCAAATACATTTCCTGTCTATTATCGCTATTTATTGCTGTATAAGTTTTGTATCCTGTTTGAGTCGCAGTAACATTTCCATCAACGGCTTTTGTGCTACCTGATACTATACCATCATAGAAATATATTTCAGATGATTGGGTTCTAATACCATAATCTCCACCATATATACTTGGTGATGTTATAGAAACATTACCATCTTCTGTTCCAAGATAAATTTTTGCACCTAATATATTGTTAATTGCAGATGCTGTACTATTTGAAGTTATTTCACCACCAACAATATTCAAAGTGGCATTAGAACTTTGGTTTAGTACAACTTGCATATAATTTGTATCGCTACCTTCTGATATATATGAATTAAAAATTCTAGATTCATTCAAATTCAATTTTTTAATATTGCTTATAGCAGTACCATTTATTGAATATACTGCAGAATTATTTAATGTCATATCATTTGTGTTATATATAGTAACAACTGATGAATCTGTTGAAGATTCTATATTTACACTGTTAGTTGTTAAAGTACCACTATTTTTTATAGCGTTAACTCCGCTCTGTGATATTTTTATACTAAAATTACTAAGTGTAGCTGTACCAGTATTATTTAGAGCTATTCCTCCTGTAGATTCTAAGCTACCGTTAGTGCTTATTGTAAGCGTTCCATTATTTACTAAAGTATTAGCGCTAGAAGTTATTGTATAACCTTCTAAATCTATTACTATATTTTTAGTGTCACTAATTACATTAGAAACATCTTTATTATCAATATTAGTTAGAATTTCAATTGTAGTTTTAGTTCCATTTGTAGGAACAGCCGCAATTGCATCTGCTAATGTTTTATATACTGTTGATCCTATACGAGCAACACCATCAACATACTTTGCATACAAAGTAATATTTGAAGTTGGTTTATAGTCTTCATTTGGTTTAACCACTCTTTGAGTTAGAGCAGAATCACTATACCAACCTTCAAAAGTTGAACCTGTTTTTTCAGGAATTGGTAGAGACACTGTTGTATTTTCATCAGAATATTTTGCTGTAAGAGTTGTGTCACCTGCGCCAAAAGTAAATGTCCATCCAGTTTCAGGACTATTAATTATTGTACCCGGTCCAGTCTTTGACCACGTTGCAAATTCCTTGTAAGAATTTACAGCGTTTTCTTCTAGAGTACCACCATTAGGTTCCAAAGTTACAGTATATGCAACAGAATCTGGAGGTGTTACTTGTACTTCAGAAGTATATTCACCAGTTTGTTTTATACTTCCCGGTTCAATAGTAAGTGTATAAGTATTTTTCTTCCACTTAGCATAAAGAGTTATGTCAGAGGTTGGAGTATAACTATCTCCTGCTCCACCTACTTTTCTGGTTAATTCTTCATCAGAATACCAACCATCAAAGCTATATCCCTCTTCAGGTGTTGGAGTTGGTAATGTAACTGGTGTAAAATTATCAGAGAAAATAGCTGTTAAAATAGCATCACTATCTCCAAATTTATAAGTTAGTTTTTCTTCGGTATATGATTCTATACTCCCTCCACCAACAAGAGACCATGATTTTAACATTCTATGAGATTCTAAAGTTTCAAAATATATATTTTCTCCATCTTGAATACCGAAACTACCGCCATTTGCATTGCATTCAACAATGTATTTTTCTGATTCTGGAGTATCAATATCTATTACTGTTCCATATTGTTCAGAATATTTTTTATCTGAAGGAATTACTTGAACTGTATATGTATTTGCAACATACATAGCAATTAATGTTATATCGCTTGTTGGAATATATGGAATATCTCCACTTTCCTCATGTCCTTCCGCAGAAGCAATTTTCGTAAATTGTTGAGTTCCATTCACATCAACATATGCATACCATCCAGCAAACGTAGAACCTACTTTTTTAGGAATTGGCAACTTTATTTCTGTTCCATTAGCACTATAGTTTGCAGTAAGTGTATCGTTAGAAGTTGCATATGTATATGTTACAGGATTGGCAGTTGTAGAACTTATTCTACCTGCCCCCTGTAAAGTCCAACTTTCAAATTGTTTTTTAGATTCAACTTTCGAATCTTCATCTCCGTTATTGTATTGTAATGTAACTGTATATTTTTCTGTTGTAGGGGCTGTTATTTGCTTTGAGCTGCCATAATTTCCGACATATGTTGTATCACCTGGTTTTAAAGTAAGAACATATCCTACAGTAACAAAATTAGCAGTTATTGTAACATTTTGCTTTGGCATTACAAAAGTTGTTGTAGCAGACTCAGGTTCTTGAATTGTTATATTATTTCCAGAAGTCCATTTTACAAATTCACATCCAACATATGGATTTGCAGCAATTTCAACTGTTTGACCATGTTTATATCTACCTGGAGTATTTATATCTCCTCTTCCTCCAACAGCTGTAAATGTCAAAGAATATCTATTTCTTTTATAATAAAGTTTTAAGACAAGATCTCCATTAGAATTAACTGTACCTGAACTTATTGTTCCAGTTACAGATGAATCATAATAGTATCCATCAAAACTTAAACTTTTTGCATTAACAGTTCTTCCAATTGGTCCTTGGAAATCTTCTGTTTTATTTAGTACAAAATTATCATCATTTGCATTTTCTAAATAATGTTCAACTTTATATGCAGCATTTTCTATATAATGAGCATATAATTTTATGTTTTTATTAGTTTTATATCTTGCACCAGAAGTTCCAACTAAAGTTCCTCCTTCAGGAGTCGTATACCATCCATCAAATGTATATCCTTCTTTAGTAGCATCTGGTAAAACTATTTCATTAGAGTATTCTGCATAATTAGCTGTAAGTGTAGCATTAGTATCACCATAAGTATATATTACTGGGTTAGAACTTACAGAATTTATGCTTCCGCCACCAGTAAGTGACCAATATTCAAATGATCTTGCAACTGTATCAATAGATCTTGTAGCGCTACCGCCTTGCGCATCATATGCTATCTCATACACGCTATCTGGAGCAGATATTGTTTTATTTGTATTAGTAGCTCCAATAATTTTTTCCATACCAGGATTAACAGTTAGAGTAAAACCAATTGCTTCCCATTTTGCAACGAGCATTACATCAGAATCTACTTTTAACTTTTCACCGATTCCGCCAGCTTCTTCATTAGTTTTATCATTATACCAAGATTTAAATGTATAATTTTCTCTGACAACATTAGGTAGTACTACATATGCATCACTAGATTTTATCCATTTTGCATATAAATTATGATTGCTAGTTATATTTAAAACACTAGACTCCGTAATTTCAGTTGAGAAAATAGAATCTAAATACCATCCACCAAAAGTATATTCTTCTATTGCATCAGTATTTTTATCTCCTAGATTTTCTATTCTTCCACCATTTGAATCATAACTAACCTTGTATTTATGAGATTTTGTTGGAAGTGGAAGCGCGCCATACTTACTACCATTTTTTATATCTTTATACTTTGTAGCATTTCCTGTTACTATATCGTCTACGCTAACATTATAATCAAATGTAACTCTAGTATTTCCTTCTTCTATATCTTTATCGTCATCTTTTAATGGTTCATTTATGCTATAAAGTTTCACAGCTTTTTCAGTAATAGAGAAATAAGTATTGTCTTTTGTTTCTAATCCATCTAAATAATATACATTACCAGATGATTTTGCAATGATATATACATCATTAGCATTTCCTGATTTTTTTACTCCTCTTTTTGTTTGAGTAACATCTATTTTTGACAAGTCAATAATATAATATGACTCTGTTCCATCTTCACTATAGTCATTATTTAGTTCCATCTCTTCTCTTAGTTCAGCTCTTTTATCAGCGCCAACTTGTTCTAATACTTGAACTTGAGATAGTTCCAAATTTTCAGAAAAAGGGTAAATCCCATTTTCCATATAATAATTTTGAGCAGCGTCTTGTATTTTTTGTAAATCATTCATGAAATCTGTAACATTAGTATTATCAACTGAATTTTTAGCGCTCAATACAACAACAGCTGACAAAATTGCCATAACAAGTATTGTTATCAATAGTGCAACTAAACTTATACCTCTCTTTGATTTAATTTTCATATATCTCTCACCTATTTATTTTTCAATTCTATCTAAAAAAACAATTCCATCTAAATGATCTAATTCATGCTGAATAACAACTGCTTCTATTCCTTTAGCACTAATCATTCTTTTTTTACCATCAAGTCCTATATATTCCATTTTTACTTTTTCATATCTTGTAACGTTTTTAAATACATCAGGAAAACTTAAGCATCCCTCTTCAACTTCTACTCTTGTTTTTGATGTCCATACAATTTTAGGATTTATTAGTACCATAGGTTTCTTTTTAGCATCTTCTTCTATGTAGCTTATATCGTAAGTTACCATTCTTATCATTTCACCGATTTGACAAGCGGCAAGTCCAATACCGTCATATTTGTACATAGTATCTAGCATATCATCTGCTATTTTCTTTATATTTTCATCAATATTTTTTATTTCTGCGCACTTTTCTCTTAATCTTTTATCTCCATCATATACTAAATTTCTTACCGCCATTTTAAATCTCCTTCTTTATTCATTATCATTATTATTTTCATCTTGTTTTTCTAATTTCTTTTCTTGCCATTCGGCTTTAGAAATTAGAACTTTACGAGGTTTGCTTCCCTCATATCCTGAAATAAAGCCTCTTTCTTCCATTTGGTCTATTATTCTACCAGCTCTGGAATATCCAACTTTAAATCTTCTTTGTATCATTGATGCTGAGGCTTGCCCCATATCAACTACCATGTCTATTGCTTCATCAAGAAGTGGATCAAAATCATTTCCATCTTCAGGCGCTTCGCTCTTAGACACTTTTTCACCTTTAGTTTTTATATTGGCTTTTTCTATACTTTCTATTATGTCATCACTATATGTAGCTTCAAAGTTATTTTTTATATATTCTACTATGCTTTCTATTTCTTTTTCAGAAACGAATGCACCTTGTATTCTTAAAGGTTTTGTTTCTCCAACAGGGAAATAAAGCATATCACCCTTACCAAGTAATTTTTCAGCTCCAGCTGAATCAAGTATAGTTCTAGAATCTACTTGAGAAGACACAGTAAATGCAATACGTGATGGTACATTTGCTTTAATAATACCAGTGATTACATCAACTGAAGGTCTTTGAGTTGCAATAACTAAATGCATTCCAGCAGCTCTTGCCATCTGAGCAAGTCTACATATTGCATCTTCAACATCATTTGGAGCAACCATCATTAAATCTGCAAGCTCATCTATTATTATAACTATTTGGGGAAGTTTAACTCCTTCTTCTTTTTCTATTATTTTATTATAGCCCTTTATATCCTTTACGCCTTTACTTGCAAATAAGCTATATCTATTTACCATTTCTTGTACAGCCCAATTTAAAGAACCAGCAGCTTTTTTAGGATCTGTTACAACTGGTATTAACAAGTGTGGTATACCATTATATCCTGAAAGCTCAACCATTTTTGGATCTATCAAAATCATTTTTACTTCACTAGGTTTTGCTTTATACAAAATTGAAGTAATAAGTGTATTTATACAAACACTCTTACCTGAACCTGTAGCACCAGCAATCAAAACGTGAGGCATCTTAGCTATATCACCTACAACAATATCACCAGCTGCATCTTTTCCAAGTGAAAATGCAAGCTTTGAAGGATGTTCCTTAAATGTACTAGATGAAATTACCTCTCTTAAATAAACTGATTCAGGAGTTTTATTTGGTATTTCTATACCAACAGCTGCCTTTCCAGGAATAGGAGCTTCAATTCTTATACTCTTTGCTGCAAGGTTTAGAGCTATATCATCTGATAAATTAACAATTTTACTTACTTTTACACCTATACTTGGAGTAAGTTCATATCTAGTAACAGTAGGTCCTTTTGTAATATTTGTAACCTTAGCTTCTACGCCAAAGCTAGCCAAAGTTTTTTGCAACTTAACAGCAGTTGCATGAATTTCTTTTTTATCAAATTCACCATTAGAACTTGAATTATCTGCTAGCAGGTCAAGTGGTGGAAATGAATAATTATCTTCCTCAACATGTTTTGTATGATCAAGTGTTAAAACTTCTTTTATAGTCTTATCTTCCTTTTCCTCTTTTTGCATTTTAAAGAACTCATCACGTTTTTGTTTTCCATCAATTTCTTGCTTACTAGGCTTTCCACCAAGTTTATTAAAATCAAATTCTACTTGTTCTGTTCTATCAAGTGTTAAGTTATCATCAACGTTTTTACCAGTTTTTTCTTTCATCTTCTCATTTTTCTTTTCACGTCTTAAACGTTCTCTTCTAGAAAGTTTCTCTGGTTTTACATTCTTTTCAGGTACTTCTTCATCTATTTCAGATTCATCCTCATCGTATTCTTCATCTTCAAGTTCATCTTTTCTAAATAAAATTACACCCATACTATAAATAGCATTGCCAATATATGCAAAAATATTTCTAATTCCATATATAAATTGTCTTAAAGATATATTAAGTGAACATAGTACAGCAATGAATGAAGCTGCTCCCCATATAATTTTAGAAGCTGTAGTACCAATACCTTTAATACAAAATGTTGAAATTAAAGTACCAATAGCACCTGATGTATTTTTAATACCGTTTATATTACATGCATCATTAAAAGCATCTATTGTGTGTTTCATTAAGTTACTTTTAACATTTACATTATTAGCATCAAATGATCCAATAAATGCCGAAATACATATCATGCATAACATACCTTTTAAAATTTCTCTACTAAACTTTATCCTTTTATCAGAAACTATAGCATATATTCCAACTATAATTAAAACTATAGGAAAAATAAATACTGCATATCCAAAAGTTCCTTTTAATATTGTTCTAGCAACATCTGCAACCATGCCAATATCTTTAAAAGTTAAAAACACGACAAGTATTAGCCCTAAAACGACTAATACTCCCCCTATAAAATCATTTCCTATTGTTTTTTTCTCTTGTTTCTTTACTTTTTTTCTATTTGAAGTAGATTTAGAATTTGTTCTAGAAGTTGAACCTTTTTTCTTTGCTCTACTACTGCTAACATTACTCTTCTTTCCCAATTTTTACACCAACCTCTTTTTGTGTCACTAGGATTATTTTAATTCTTTTCTGTTGTTATGAACAACATCTAAAGTTTCTTTTAAAACTTCTTCAACTTTTTCTAATATAGCATCAGCATAATCACGAGTTCCTACGCTAATTTCTTTAGAAACTTTATTAGCATTTTCTATTATTTCTTCTTTTTGTGCTAAAGCTTGTTTTGTTATTACATGTTCGTCAACAAGTGTAATAATTTTTTGCTCTGCATCTTTTATTAATCCTTCTGCTTCTTTTTCAGCATCTTCGATTATTCTTTGTCTTTCTTCTTTTACCCATTTTGCTTGTTTTAATTCATCTGGTAATTTTAATCTTATATCTTCTAATATTTCCTTTAATTCTTCTGCATCTACCATAACTTTAGAAGAAAAAGGTACTTTAGCACCAGATTCTAATAACTCTTCTAAATTTTCTAACAATGTAAATATTTCCATATTTAACTACCTCCATCTATATATTTTTAATACTACTCCGCCATAAGACCTCTCGTCAAAACATTCTAAATTTTCAAAACTATTAAAAATGTTTGGGTCTTTCTTCTGTATCTTATTTACAAAATTTTTGTCAGTTTCATAGACAATAATTCCTTCTTTTTTCAAATATTCTTCTTTTGAATCTGATATAATCTTTAATGTATTTATAGCATACATTGAGTCATAAGGTGGATCTAAAAAAATGATATCAAACTTCATTTCATCAGAATTTATCTGCCTTAGACATTTTATATAATCTTTCTTTGTTATTTTAACATATTCGGACAAATTAGTCAACGAAATATTTGTCAAAATTGTAGAAATACTAGTGCTATCCATATCATTTAGCCAAGCAAATTTTGCGCCCCTACTAACAGCTTCAATAGCCAAATTTCCAGTACCAGAAAAAAGATCTAATACATCTGCATCTTTTATATCATTTGAAATAATACTAAATAAGGCTTCTTTTACTCTATCAAGAGTAGGTCTAGTTTTTGTAGTTTTTGGTCCCTCTATTCTTTTGGCTTTACATTTTCCAGCTATAATTCTCATAAATTACTCCTTATATTTTCAATAGTTATTTTACTACAAATTTATTTCTTTTTCAACCCTAAAATATACATAATAACTGAAAAAGTGTAAAAAAGAAGTGATAAGTAATTACCACTTATAAGACTTAAATTTTTATGGAAATATTTTTCCATAAGTAAGCTATTTTGACTAGTTTTGGAAATATTTTTCCACAAGTCGGTAATTTTCATTGGTTTTGGAAAAAATATAAAAAATAAGTGGTAAATAATACTTACCACTTTAAAGATTTAAATTATATAATATCTAAAATACTAGGTTTATTTGCAAGTGCATCACCCAAAGTATCTTCTACATTCTCAATAACAATTGCATCTTTTATATACTCGAAGGCTTCCTCAAATTTATCTTTTTCATTATATAGAGCCTTTAGTATTGTTTCTCCCTCATAAACTTTACTACCAACTTTTTTAGAAAATTCAAAACCAACAGCAGGATCTATTTCTTCACCTTTTTTCTTTCTACCGCCGCCTAAGCATACAAGAGCTTCACCAATTTTTTTGCTATCTATAGAAACTATATAACCTGTTTTTTCTGCATGAATTTCTTTTAAATATTTAACCTCATCTTTTAACACAGGCATATCAATATTCATACCTATCCAATCCATATATACATTATATATATGGCCACCTTGTGCTTTTACAAGTTCTATAAACTTGTTATATGCCTTTTTAGAAGTTATACTTTCCATTATACGTGCCTTATTTTCTTCAATGTCATCTCCCATACCAGCCATTTTAATCATAAAAGCTGAAAGTGTAAAAACAACATCTTTTAAATCCCTTAATTCACGTGAGTTTAATGTAGTTTCATCAGAAAGTAAAAATGATATTACCTCTTTTAGTTCAACTGCATTACCAACAGCACTACCTAAAGGCTCGTCCATATCAGTAAGTACTGCTTTTGTTTCAACATCAGCAAGTTTACCTATGTTTACCATAGTTTGTGCTAACTTTCTGGCAGATTCTAAATTTTTCATAAATGCTCCACTTCCAACTGTAACGTCAAGAACAACTTTATCAGCTCCTGAAGCAATTTTTTTACTCATTATTGAGGCAGCAATTAAATCTATTGACTCAACTGTTGCTGTTACATCTCTTAATGCATATAATTTTTTATCTGCTATAGCAATTTCAGGACTTTGACTTATAAGGCATAGTCCAATATCATTTACTTGCTCTTTTGCCCTTTCTAAATCTATATTTACATCATATCCTACAATAGATTCTAATTTATCGGCAGTTCCACCAGTAAATCCTAAACCTCTACCTGACATTTTACATACTTTAACTCCAAGAGATGCTACAATTGGTAAAACAATAAGAGTAACCTTATCACCTACGCCACCTGTAGAATGTTTATCTACTATTATTTCTCCATCTACTTTGATTGAGCTAAGATCTAATCTACTTGAAGAATTAGCCATTGCAAAAGTTAAATCTGCCAGTTCTCTAGCATTCATTTTGTTAAGGTATATAGCCATTAATAATGCAGAAGCTTGGTAATCTGGTATATTATTGTTGCTATACTCCTCTACAAAAAAATTAATTTCTTCAGTAGTAAGTTCTTTATTATCTCTTTTTTTCTCAATTATATCATACATTCTCATAACTTTATCACCCCTTTAGTTAATATCTTCAAAACGTTTTATATCAATATTTTGGTTTCTTGTACTCTCATTTAAAATATTTTTATTATAAATTCTTATAGAGTAATATTCTTTTTTGGAATCTGCTGGTATCTCTATAGAATTTAAATTTGACGTTTTAAGACCAACACTATACATTGTATCTTGAAGCGTATTTGTTAAATTATATATTTTTATAGTATCTGATACATTATCGTAAACAAATAATGTTCTATATATTTTATCTTTTTCGCCAATTGAATTTAATACATAGCTATTATTTAAAGTGAATAATTTAGAACTGTCATCTAAATTTTTATATACCACTTCAATTGAAAAGCTAGAATTATTAGGAAGCTTTATTGGAAATGTAGCAGATATGTTACTTCCATCTGTTTTAAAAGCATCATTTTCAAAAGCATCTTTTGTTCCTTTAGATATTTTGGCATTGTTATTATTTATAGTAAGATCCTTCCATGAAATAATATCATCTTTTTTAGCGCCACCTACGTTATTAGTAGCTTCATAATATCCAACAAGTCCATTAGATACATAAGAAATTAATCCACTTCTGCAAGAAATTTCAAATTCCTCTTTAGAAAAATTATCTGATGCAAGATCTGGTAAATATACAAGCTTACCATTTTCTATTTGAAAAATTTGAGAATCTTCTGCTGTCATACTATGTAATATAGAAAATATATTTCCCTCAACAGTAGAACCTGCATAAGTTATACCTTCAGTATTTGCATTTAAAAGTGATTTGTTATAAGTAAGTCCTTGTTCTAGCTCTTGCTTACTAACATAGTCATCTATATCTATTCTATATGATTCAATTTTTTCTCTCATGACTGCTTCATATGCGCTTTCTGTCATATGTTGATCCTTCATTGACAATACAACTGTTGTAAGTAGTATTGCTATTACTAAAATAGTAATAAGAAGTACTATTAAACTAATTCCTGTTTTAGATTTTATTTTCATATATTTTTTCACCCTCTGTATATAATATTAATATATATTCTTTTTATTTTCAATAGTTTAAATCATTTTTTATTCTTTTATTAAGTAATATTATGAGCATTTTTTAATATACTTTATTATAGAATTTTGAGGTGATTTTAATTATGTGTGGTTTTTGCGGATATGTAAATTACAAAAAAGATGTGACAAACAAATACAATATAGAATTTATGAACAATATAATAAAACATAGAGGTCCAAATGAACAAAATGTAATTATAAAGGACAACATTGCACTAGGCCATGTAAGACTTAGTATAATAGATTTAAAGCTTGGTTCACAGCCCATGGAAAAAGAGCATGATGGAAATAAATATGTAATTTGTTATAATGGTGAACTTTATAACACTAAAGAAATTAAGGATGATTTAATAAAAAAAGGATACTCTTTTAAAACTAAATGTGACACAGAGGTTGTACTTACAGCCTTTATCGAGTACGGCACTGAATGCCTAAAAAATCTAAATGGAATATTTTCATTTTGCATATACGATTACAATAAAAATAGTATATTTTTAGCCAGAGACCATCTTGGAATAAAGCCTCTGTTTTATTCGCTCACTAAAGATGGCACTTTAGTATTTGCATCTGAAATAAAAGCAATTTTAAAGCATAATGAAATAACTCCAATACTTGACAAGGAAGGTTTTATGGAGTTATTTGCCCTAGGGCCAGCACATAGTCCGGGTAAAACTTACTTTAAAAATATTTATGAACTAAAAGCTGGACACTACGCTATATTTGACACTAATGGACTGTTTACAGATAAATTCTGGGATTTAGAAACCAGAGAATGTAACGACACCGAAGAAGAAGCAATTTCAAAAATTCATTTTTTACTTAAAGATTCTTTGAATAGACAATTAGTATCAGACGTAGGCATTTCTTCCATGTTATCAGGTGGAATTGATTCTAGTATACTTACAAAGCTTGCTAATGATCAAATAAAAGATCTAACAACATTTTCGATAGATTTCAAAGGAAATGACAAAAACTTTGTCGCAAACGACTATCAAGGTTCTAAAGACTCTGATTATATTAAAATAATGAGAGAACATTTAAGTACTACTAATAAAGATATTAAAATTGATAATGAATATTTATTTACGCTCCTAAAGGATGCTATGATAGCAAGAGATATGCCTGGAATGGCTGATATAGATGCATCCATGTTTGCTTTCTGTAAGGCTATAAAAGAAAATGGATTTAAGGTTTGTTTATCTGGTGAATGCTCAGATGAAATTTTTGGAGGTTATCCTTGGTTTTACAAAGAACATTTAATAAATCATATAGGATTTCCTTGGGCACTTTCTGAAAATTTAAGAAGTAACATTATAAGGCCTGGTATATTAAAAGATAATGAAATTCAAGAATATGTTTTAAATGCAAGAAATGAAACTTTAAAACCAGTTACTGCTATAGCTCCAAATGATACTTACGAAAACAGATATAGAAATATAAATTATTTAACAATAAAATGGTTTATGAATACCCTTGTAGAAAGAACTGATAGAACTTCTATGGCTAATTCTCTAGAAATAAGAGTTCCTTTTGCAGATTATAGAATATTTGAATACGTATACAACTTACCGGCTAAAATGAAATTAGGTCTTAATCATTCTGATACCCCAATAGAAAAGCATCTTCTAAGGGAAGCATTTAAAAATGATATTCCAAGAGAAGTTCTATACAGAAAAAAATCTCCATTTCCAAAGACTTATGATCCATACTACTTAAATTTAGTAGAAACGGAAATGTTAAATATTTTAAATAATAAAAAATCAAAAATTAATAATTTTATAAATATAGATTTTATAAAAGATTTAATTTATAGTCATGGTGAATCTTTAAAAGAAAACTGGTTTGGTCAACTAATGACTTATCCACAAACACTAGCATATTTAATCCAAATAAATATGTGGCTTGAAACTTATAATATTGAATCTGAAATCTAAAAAAATAAAAATTCAAAATATATAAAATAAAAATCATATAAATTATTTTTCTGCTCATAATAATACTGTAATATTAAAAAAGGAGTTTTGGTTATGAAAGAAAATAATAATAATGATAATGGTGGAAATACAGCCTTAGTCGTTGTTCTTGTTATAATTATAGTACTAATAGCAATTTATTTAATTTACGCTATTTTCTTTGCAAGCAATGATAACGCAAACAACACAATGACTAATACTAATACTGTTCCAAACCAAGTAGACGTTTACGATAATAATAACACTAATACTAGTCTTACAAATGATATTGATAGAAATACCAACAATTTAGAAAATGGTATTAAAAATACTACAAATGATATTAAAGAAGATACAAAAAACATAACTAACGGCGTAAAAAATACAGTAAATAATACTGTTAACAACATGGCTAGATAAATTAATAATACTTAAACTTTAATTTTTATTATTGTTTAAGTATTTTTTTTGCTTTTTATCACAAAATAATAATATCTATTAAAGGAGCTTATTATGGAAAAAAATAATAATGATAATAAAGATAAAATTTCATTAATTATAGTCATGTTAATTATTGTAGTATCTATTTGTATTTTATTATATTCTATTTTTTCTTCTAATAAAAATTTAAAAAACAATACACAAGAAGAAACTACAAAAGATCCAAATACAGTTGAAATTTACGATAGAACATCAACTTTAACTGAAGAAGAAATAAATGAAATGACTATAGATGAAAATAAACAAGAAGAAATTAATCAAAGTAAAAAAGAGCCCGTTGAAACAGAGATTGCAAGTTTTACCTCTACCCTATACGATAAAGATCAAAATAGAGTTGATAATATAACACTTGCAATTTCTAAAATAAACGGTAAAATATTAAAACCAAATGAAGAATTTTCATTTAATAATACAGTTGGTCCAATGGATGAAGAACATGGATTTAAAAAAGCAGTGGGATTTGATTCAGAAGGTAGAAAAATCCAAGTACCAGGTGGCGGAATGTGTCAAATTAGTAGTACTATGTACAACGCTGTTTTAATGGCAAATCTTGAAGTTACAGAAAGACATCCCCATAGTAGACGTGTATATTACGTACCAAAGGACAAGGATGCTACCATATATTATGGAAGTCTAGATTTTAAATTTAAAAATAATACTCAAGATGATATAAAAATTGAAGCCACAAATGATAATCAAAACGTAACAATAAAGCTAAAAAAGATCTCCTGAAATCAGGAGACCTTTTATTTGTCATATTATTATTTTATTTATTTGTATCAACAAAAATTTTTTCGTATGGTTTAACATAACCCAAATTTTCTCTTGCTACATTTTCTATATATTCTACTGAATTTAAATTAGATTTTTGCTCTTTATAATATTCAGTTTGTTGTTTTTTTGTTTCAATATCGGCACTATACATTTCTATTTGAGAATCATACTTGTTTATTTGTATTTGTTGATCAAATATAGTATATATAAAGTATGCTACAAATATAAAACTAAATACTGTAAACATATTAATTTTCTTTTTCTTTTTAACTGTTTTCTTTACAGAAGATTCTTTCATTTTTTAACCTCTTTTGTTTTTTTACCTTTTTGTTTTTCCTACAAAAAATAGCTTTAAATAGGCTACATATATTTAATACCATATACGAAAACTTTTTGCAACATTTTTTTATATATTTTTTAAAAAAATTGTAAATTTTTATAACTACTTGTATATTTAGCAAAACCGGGCAAATTAAAAATTGTAATATACTTTTTAAAAGTTTAAATAAGAAAAGATATATTTTCAAAATGTATTTACTAATAAAACTTATATATATTGTGATTCCTAAAAAAATAGCCAAATAAATATACAATCTTATATTGGTGTTTAATAAATATACTATGCTAAATACCAAAATTATACTTGTTATAAGGAAGTATAAAACATCTTGAATAGCTAACACAATAAAAGATACTTTTCTAATTTTTCTATATGCTCTAAAAAAATCAAAAATAATTGCAATTACAACGCCTATTAATAAAAATTCTATAAATTCAATTAATTGATCAGAAACATACATACTTCTACTCTTTTCTATTTAAATAATTTATTCATAAAACCACTTTTTTTAGCACTGTTAACGTCACTATATGCAACTGCTACAATCTGACCTTCCACTATTAGCTCATTATTTTCTAGATTTAATTTGTTCATTTTAAGATCATCGCCCTTTATTGTAAGTATACCAAGATCTGTTTGTGCTAATACTAATTCATCATCAAAGCTATGAATATCTATTACACCTGTAACTGATATCTTTTCTCTATTTTCCATTATTATGTTTTGGTTTGTTACTGTTTTACCTATTTTTTTATCCTCCATAAAATCACTCCTAAATTAACATATATTATTATATATTCACTTTATATTTGTTTTATTACTACTTTGTCCAAATATTAAGAAAAAAGCTGGCATGTAATTAATACATACCCGCTAATTCCTTATTTTTAGTTAAAAAATAGGACTGAAAAATAATCCAGTCCCATATTGTAAAATTAATTTTATTTAAGATATTATTTTTGAATAAGTTTGTGAACCTTCATTTTCACCTTATCAGGTGAGGTTACTTTAGTAGAAAATAGATCTAACAGCTTTTCTTCAGGAATGTCCAAAATATACAGTTCTTTAGATAAAAGCAAATCAAGTACCTCAAACTTCGTTCCAGTTGGCATCCTGTTAAAAATGGTTGCTATCCTTTCCTTATACTTAAGAAATCTCGCAAACTGTTCACCATCTAAGGTTATTACAAGTTGCTGAAAATTTCTTGTCATTTCAAAGATATACGTCTTGTTTTGACCTACCAAGCTTTCCACCAGCTGACGCTTATTTAAGTAAGCAAGGTTAAATTCCCTTACAAGCGGAGCTGTGAGAAAAAGAAATCTTTTGTATATTTCCTTTCCGGAATCAAGCAAAAAATGAAATTTTGCATCAGAATCCATTTCGACGCACGCCATAGCAACAGCATTCTTTGTATAGATTCTTACTAGCTGCTCTCTTGCCAGCTTGTTCTTTTCAAGTTTAGCCAAGATTGATAAATCAAGTACAAAGGCCTCTGCTATTCTAGACCGTATTTCGGCATAATAACCAAATTCATTAAGTTCTTTTTCACTTCTAAGAATTTCAAAAGCATCAAATTTCATAGTATTATCCTCCTGTTTAATTAAAAAAGACTACTTTAAATTTATGTAAACATTTTAACACTTTTGTGTCATTTTGTCAAATAAAACTACACAAAAACGCAATTTTAGTCGTTTCCTTTTAATTGTTGTATGAAATCTCTTAATGTTGCTGCTTTTTCAAACTCATATTTTCTTGCATATTCCATCATTTCTTCCGTTAATCTCTCAATATTTTGTTCTAAAGTTTCCTCTTTATCAATTTCTACATTCTTAACTTCATCAGCACTAAATGTAGCTTTTATGCTGTCTCTAATGTCTTTCTTTATAGTCTTTGGTGTTATATTATGCTCCTTATTATATTGCATTTGTATACCTCTTCTTCTATTTGTCTCGCTTATTGCTTTTTCCATAGAATCAGTTAATTCATCAGCATACATTATAACTTTACCATTAGCATTTCTTGCTGCTCTACCAATTGTTTGAATAAGTGATTTTTCACTCCTTAAGAATCCCTCTTTATCTGCATCTAATATTGCAACCAAAGATACTTCTGGAATATCAAGACCCTCTCTTAAAAGGTTTATTCCTACTAAAACGTCAAATTTAGAAAGTCTAAGATCCCTAATTATTTCTAATCTATCTAAGGCCTCTATATCAGAATGCATATATCTTACTCTTATTCCCTTTCCAGCAAAATAATTTGAAAGTTCTTCTGCCATCTTCTTAGTAAGAGTTGTAACTAAAACCTTTTCTCCTCTTTTTACAACTTCATTAATATTTGCTGTTAAATCATCAATTTGTCCATCTATTGGTTTTACAATTATTTCTGGATCTAACAAACCAGTTGGTCTTATAATTTGTTCTGCAATATTTTGCGCTTTAGACTTTTCATAATCTCCTGGGGTAGCACTAAGATAAACTACATTTTTGGCTTTCTTTTCCCACTCGTCAAATCTAAGAGGTCTATTATCAAAAGCTGATTCAAGTCTAAAACCATTTTCAACTAATGATTCTTTTCTAGCTCTATCGCCATTATACATTCCTCGTATTTGCGGTATTGTAACATGCGATTCATCAACTACAACTAAAAAGTCATCTCCTAGATAATCAAATAAAGTATATGGTGTAGATCCAGGTTCTCTACCAGCAAATACAGCAGAATAGTTTTCAATTCCCTGACAAAATCCTGTTTCTCTTAACATTTCAATATCAAAATTAGTTCTTTGTTCTATTCTGTAAGCTTCTACCATTTTATTTTGATCTTTAAAATACTTTATTCTATACTTTAATTCCTCTTGTATCTTTTTTATAGCATTTTCTATCTTTTCTTGAGGTATTACATAATGAGATTTTGGATATATAAATTCATGTTTTGAAGTAGCTTTTACCTTACCCGTTATTGGATCTACAAGACATACCTTTTCAATTTCATCATCAAAGTACTCAAGTCTAACAATTTCATCTGAACTAGCAACTGGAAAAATATCTATTATATCCCCCTTAACTCTAAACTTTCCTCTTGTAAATTCAATATCATTTCTTTCATATTGCATTTCTACTAATCTTCTTATTACATCTTCTCTAGATTTTTGCATTCCAGGTCTTACAGATAAAACCATACTTGAATAATCCTCTGGGGATCCTAATGAATAAATAGCTGAAACAGATGCTATTATAATAACATCTTTTGACTCAAACAAGGCTGCAGTGGCACTATGTCTTAACTTATCTATTTCATCATTTATGCTACTGTCTTTTTCTATATATGTATCTGTTGAGGCAATATAGGCCTCTGGTTGATAATAATCATAATAAGATATAAAGTACTCAACATGGTTATCTGGAAATAGCTCTTTAAATTCAGAATAAAGTTGGCCTGCTAAAGTTTTATTGTGTGTCATTATTATTGTCGGTTTTCCTACCTGCTCAATAACATTTGCAATAGTAAACGTTTTTCCAGAGCCAGTTACCCCTAAAAGTATTTGTTTATCATACCCTTTCTTCATTCCGCTTACTAGCTTTTCTATTGCAGCTGGTTGATCACCAGTAGGTTTATATTTTGATACTAACTTAAACAAAAGAAATTCCTCCCTCTAATTTTCTATCAGATTAATACATACATTATATCAAACGCACGTTTTTTTGTAAATAATTTAAACAAAAAAGAATGCCTAAGTTTAATTTTAGACATTCTTCAACATATATTTTCTAGAGTTTTTATCGTTATCCTAAAGCTACATCAAGTACCATCATAATTGCAAATCCAATTGCAACACCAATTGTACCAAGATTTGAATGTTTTCCAGACTGAGATTCTGGTATTAATTCTTCAACCACAACATATATCATTGCTCCAGCAGCAAATGATAATAAATATGGTAAAATTGGTACAACAGCCTTAGCAAATAAAATTGTAAGTATTGCTCCTATTGGCTCTACT
>CAJLBR010000004.1 GCA_905204915.1 uncultured Clostridium sp. | reverse complement strand
CCCATTCTTTGCATATCTGTATAAAGAACCATTCCATCGCTAAATACAGCTTTTATACCAAAATCGAAGTATATGGTATCCCCTTTAAGTAACTTTTTATTGCTAGGAAGTGAATGTCCTCCCTTAGCAAGATTTGCTCCGGTAAGCACAATAGGGCAATTATCCCATGCCATGTCATAACTTACAATCTTTAATTTTTCCATAACCTCAAACATCACTTCTTGAGCTATTTGTCTTGTAAGATTTGCTATTTGTACTTCCGTTGTACCAATCTTAAGATTATTAAAAGTTCTTTCCAATATCTTATTTGTTATTGTTGCAAGTATCTTTAATCTTGATATTTCTAAATCAGATTTTTCTGAATCTAATTCATACATTATCTTCTCAGCAGAAGAAATTTTCAGCTTTTTATTATATTTTTGATAAGGTTTTCTAATAAGTTTTGAAAAAGATATAAATTCACCATGACCTAAAACATCTATGTTTTTATCTCCCATGGTTGAATATGAAAATGATAATTCTTTTGGAAATTTCAAATCAGCAATTACATCTTCTATTTTTTCTTGTAAATCTGAATTAGTACTATAAACTATTATATGCAAATTTTCATCTTTATATTTTAAATCATATATATTCTTGCTATCTAATTCATTAACTAATACATATACTTTTGTTTGACTTATAAAGCAAATAGAAGATGTTGCTAAATTATCTGAAATTAATTTACAAAAATATCTATCAGAATTTTCATGATTATACATCACCCAAACATCTTTAGAAAACTTTTTCAAAATGTCTTGGGCTTTTTTTAACATTGGCTAACCACATCCAATGTTTGTTTTGCTATTTCTAGTTCTTCATTTGTTGGAATTACATATACTGGAATTTTAGAATCTTCGGTAGATATTTTAGATTCTTTTCCAGAACCATTGAAGTTTAAGTCTCTATCTATAACAACTCCTAAACATTCCATATCTTGAACTGTGTATAATCTCTCACAGAAATTATTTTCTGCTACTCCGCCTGTAAATACTATTGCATCTACTCTATTTAATTCTGCCATATATGCTCCAATATATTTTCTAGTTCTATTACATTGAATCTTTCTTGTAAGCATAGCTACTTTATTACCACTATTAGCTGCATTTATTAATTCTCTTTGATCTCCTATTGTAGATAATCCAAATCTTCCAGATTCCTTATTAAGAATTCTTTCCATTTCAGCTGGAGTAAGATTTTCTTTTTCCATTATTTTTGTTACAGCTGTTGCATCTATATCACCACATCTTGTTTCCATTACAAGACCTTCATGTGGGGTAAATCCCATAGATGTATCATATGATTTTCCGTTTCTTATAGCACAACAAGATGCTCCTCCACCTAAATGACATACAACTGCATTTATTTCTTTTTTAGGTTTGTTTAAAATTTCTGTAAGTCTATTTAAAATGTACATATATGAAGTACCATGGAAACCATATTTTCTAATTCCGTACTTTTCATGATATTTTGGATTTAATGCATATAAATAATTATAATCTGGTATTGTTTGGTGGAAAGCTGTATCAAATACAACTACATTACTAAGATTTGGAGCAACATCTCTAATTGCTTCTATTCCCATAACAGCACCTGGATTATGAAGAGGTGCAAGTTCTGATAAATCACTTATTTCTTTTATAACTTCATCGTTAACTAAAACAGCTGTAGAAAATTTATCTCCACCATGAACAACTCTATGGCCTACTGCATAAATTTCATCTAAGCTTTTTAGTACACCTTTATTTTCATCTAAAAGAGTATCTAAAAGTACTTTCATGCCTTCCTTGTGTGTTGGCATTGCAACATCAAAGTTATCTTTAATTCCATCTCTTACGTTGTTATATATCATATTAGATGCATCATACCCTATCATATCACATCTACCTTTAGCTATTACTTCATCATTTTCCATATTTATTAATTGATATTTTATTGTAGAACTTCCACAATTTATTACTAATATTTTCATAATCTTCTCCCTTCATTTATAACTATTTTAATTATTTTCTTCTTGTGCTTGCACACAAGTTATTGCTATAGCTCCTACCACATCTTTAGCGCTACATCCTCTAGACAAATCATTTATTGGTTTAGCTAACCCTTGAGTAATTGGTCCAAGAGTTAAAGCATTACCAAATCTTTGAACTAACTTATAGCCAATATTTCCCGCTTCTAACTCTGGAAATATCAAAATATTGGCGTGCCCTGCGACCTTACTATCAGGTGCTTTCAATTTAGCTACCTCCGGAATTATTGCTGCATCAAGTTGCAATTCACCATCTATGACAATAGCATCGTTTTCTTGTTTTACTCTTTCCAATACTCTTCCAAGTTTATTAATAGCTTCAGACTTGGCACTTCCCTTTGTTGAATATGAAAGTAATGCTATTTTTTCTTCCTTTTGAACTAAACTTCTAAAGCTTTTTCTTGAAGCTTTTACAATTTCAACTAATTCATCTTCTGTTGGAAATTCTATTAATCCACAATCAGAAAAGACTAACACTCCATCTTCACCTAAATCTTTGTTTTCGGTTTCTACAAGGATAAAAGATGATATAGTTTTTATTCCTGGTTTTCCTTTTATTATTTGTAATGCAGGTCTTAAAGTATCAGCAGTAGAATGTACAGCACCACTAACTAATCCGTCTGCATCATTTAATTTTACCATCATAGTACCAAAATATACATTGTCTTTTAATATGTTAGTTGCATCTTCTATGCTAATTCCTTTTGCTTTTCTTAATTCATAAAAAGCATTTATGTACTTTTCTTTATTATTACTTGCTAAAGGATTTTCAATTGTTACTTTTGAAAAATCTAGATCTATATTATTCTTATTACAATCTGAAATTATTGTATCTCTAACACCAATTAAAATAATATCTGCTATATCTTTTTCTGAACAAACTTTAGCTGCTTCTAGTATTCTTACATCTTGCGATTCTGGCAAAACTATTCTTTGTTTTTTGCCTTTAGCTCTCTCAATTATAATATTTAATATACCATTAAATTCCATTTTCACACCTCAAGTTGATTTTATCACATTAAAAATAATTAGTCAATTTTTTGAACTCTTCCAAGTGAGGTAAATTTATTAAATATATTAAGATATTTAAGATCATCAAAACCAACAATATACTTTTGATATATAACGTCTGTGTCATAAGCACATATTCCAATACATGCAATCTCTTCAGATAAAACATTTTGGAGATTAGCTATTTTTTCATTTAATAGTTCTACATCAGTATTATTTTCAACATCATCCATAGCGTACTTTATATTATTGTTTATATTTATATATTCCTTAATATATGTTATATCCGGATTTTCATTCATATTAACGTTAGCTATAACTAAATCATATTCTTTATTTTTTATTTTCTCGTTAATCTCATCTTGTGATAGTAACTGAAGTTCTAACTTAATCGAATTTTTTTCTAGCATTTCTTTTAAATCTTCTGAAAGCTTAACCTTAGTACTATCATCTTTATTTACTAGTACATTTAAAACTAAATCCGTTCTCTTATTATTATCATATAAAGTATATACACCTCCGGCTTTTTTCCAGCCCCTAGCTAGTAAAGCATTAGTGGCTGCATATGTGTCGTACTTATATGATATATTGGAATAAATATAAGGTAAATCTATTATTTCGCCAAATGAATTACTTATACTTTTTATTAGCTCTTCTCTATTTAAAGAATACGCTATTGCCTGCCTTACTTCTTTTCTTGAAAAAAGATCAGAGTCTTTATTTCCTAGTAAAAATATACTTTCACCATTTCTAACTTTTTTTATACTATACTCATATTTTCCAATCAAATTTACTGTACTCTCACTAGTTGTAGTAAACATGTCTATACTTTGATTTCTAAAATCATCTACAAGACTGCTATCGTTAGTATAATTTTTTAGATTGATAGATTCTATGTTTTTTCCATTTTCATTACTTTTAAAGTTTATATTATCACTAGATGCCTGCTCTAAACTAAAAATACTACCTGACATATTATTAAGATCAAATAGTGGAAAATTAAGTGAATATACAAAATAAGGATTCTTATCTTTAAGTCTAATGTTTAAAGTATTTTCATCTATTACATCAATGTTAGAAATATTTTTTACATTTTCATAATATATACTGGCATCCCCTAAATCTATTATACTTTCTATGCATTTTTTTACATTTTCAGCACTTACTTTGTACTCCTTATTAATCTCTATTAGAAAACTTTGATTATCCTCTGTAGTTATTTTTTCTGCTAATACATTATTTATTTTATAGTCTTCGTAATAACTAACAAGTGTAAGATTTGATAATCTTGCAAGCTCACTTATAGTAATATTTTTACTTAGTTTTATATCACTGTTATTCTCATTATTCGTATTATAAATTCCTATTTTTAAATCGTAATTTTTTACAAATTCTTTATCATCATCATTGAAAAAAGCCTTTATAAGTGGTATGTTATCTAATTTAACTATCTTTTTTGATATAACTCCTATTAAAAAAAGTACAATTATACAAGCTACTATCTTTAAAGCATTTGCTTGATTTCTTTTTTTTCTGTGTCTGCTAGCCTTAATCTTAGAATTGCCAAAAGTTACAAATCTATCTTCTTTATATTTTCTTTCATTAAATAACCTATCTTTCTTTATTTTTGCTTCTTTACTAGTTGTTTTTTTATATCGATCTGCTTTTATTATTTTTGGATTCACAACAAACCTCCATATATACTACTATTTTACCCAATTATACCATAATAAAACCCGAAAATAAAGCAAAAAAAATAAAGTGATAAACTTTTATCGTATATCACTTTAAAATTATATTCTTTTTTATTTTGCTTCTACTATAAATTTTATACCAGTTTTTTCTTCATTATCAATTGATACTTCAGTAAAAGCTGGTGAACAAGTAAGTTCAACACCTGTTGGGGCAACAAATCCTCTAGCAATAGCAACTGCTTTAACAGCTTGATTGATTGCTCCTGCTCCAATTGCTTGCATTTCTGCTCTTCCTTCTTCTTTCACTAGTCCTGCTATTGCACCTGCAACTGAATTTGGACTTGATTTTGCTGATACCTTAAGTATATCCATATTTACTACCTCCTAATACTTCATCTTTTGTTTTAATAACTTACTGTTATGTACAGTTACTATTATATATAATTTAAAAATAAAAAGCAAGCATTTTTTTGCATTTTACAAGTAATTACAAATTTAGCACTTTTTTGCATTTTATTCATATTATATTATAGAGGTGGTGTAACTTGGATAATTGTTGTTATACTCTTGTAATAAGGCAAAGAAGATGTGAAAATGGAATTTCAAGACAAATTGATAATGTATATACAAATATATCTGACAATAGTACATTTGATCTAAGTTTTGGGTATACAGTAACATTTTTTTCTGGAACAAATAATACGATAACAATAAGACTTAGCAACCCAAATTTTATTCCTGATATTACTTTTAATATTCCATGTTCTGGTTATAAAACATTTGATCTTCCAATAGAAACTGGAACTCTCAGAGTTTACATTGGTGCTGTATGTACTGCTTGTCAAAAAACTAGCTGTTAATTTTGACAAATAAGTGAGGTGTAAAAAATGCAAAATTTTAATATAACTTTAAAAATAAGAGACTGTTTATGCTGTAAAGGATGTAGACAAATATATGAAAAAGAAGTACTAGTTACATCTACAGATCAAACCATAACACTACTCAATGGCTACGTATTAAATGTAATTTCAGTTTCTGACAATAGATGTTGTGTACTACTTCAAAATGGTCCTTGTGTATTTATAAGAAATGTATATGATTTTGACACTGAAATTTGTATATCTTGTAATAACTATAAACACGTAGTATCTCTTTCATATACTAAAAATGTATAAGTATTTTAAATGAATTCCAATTATAATAATTGTCCCTACTCTGGACCAGGTTTAATATTATATAGTGCAATACTAGCAATTGCAATAAGTCAAAACATGACAAATGAAGAAATAGATTTATTCAGCAATCTTTTACAGGCAGTTGGTCAAAACTTAGGAGTAATTTCAGCAACATCAAGTATTTGTGATACATATTATAATTCAAATGAAGACAGTAGCATCAATAATAACAATGAAAATAGTCAGGAGTAACTATTTTTTCTCCTGACTATTTATATATATTTATTTGTTTTTTTGCATCTTTTTCTTTCATTGTTTGTCTTTTATCATACAACTTCTTTCCTTTTGCAACGCAAAGTTCTATTTTTATATAGCGACCTTTTTCATATAACTTACTTGGAATTAATGCAAATTCATTTTGTTTTACTTGTTGCATTAATTTTATTATTTCTTTTTTATGAACAAGTAATACTCTATCTCTTTTAGAGTCAACATTATTTATATTTCCCATTTCATATGGACTAATATGCATATTTTTTAGTATCAAATTATTATTTTTTATAATAGCAAAACTATCTTTTAAATTACATCCGCCATCTCTTATAGATTTTACTTCTGTTCCCTTTAAGGCTATTCCGCATTCAATCTTTTCAATTATTTCGTATTTAAAATTTATTTCTCTATTATTTATACAAATTTTATTACTTGCCATATTCTCCCCCATTAATTTCTAAAGAAATCTCTTTAAATTCTTTTTTTAATTTTTGTTTCTCATATCCTGGTATAATCATCATATCAAATGGAAATCTTTCGTCTAGTTCTTTTTCTTTAAAATATTCTGAATACTTCGTAAAGTCCAAAGAATGTATGCTATCTAAATTAAGAATATTATCATAATCATAAAATATAAAACCTGCTTCTTCTAATTCCATCATTTTATCCGATACTTTATTATCTGAAAATAGAAGAAACTGCTTAAATTGAAATACATACGGATCATCAAAAGAGAACTTTATATTTTCATTTTCTATACTTACATTTTCTTCAATAAATTCTTTTTTATTTATTATATCCTCTGCATTATTTTTGCCAAACCACTCAAATTTTGTATGAGGGTAAATAACAAAATTTTCAAATTCAAAAGTAAGTTTAAATATAAAATCTGCTACTGGTAATATATCTTTATATATTCTAATAATCTTCTTCATAAATTTACAAGTACTTTTAATATCCTGATAATTTTCTCCAGGAAGTCCTAATACAAAATTTATCTTTACTTCTCTTACTTTTTCCTTAATTGCCTCAGTAAAAAAACTTACTAAATATTCATTATTATCTATTTCCTTTAATTTTAGTTTTTTTCTAAGTCTATTTGAGTTTGTTAAAACTTCCATAGTTTTACAGTTTAATTTTTGTACCTCAAAACATTCTGCCATATTTGGTATTATAACTTTTGAATTTTCACACTCTATATTGGAATTTATTGCACTATAAACCAGAGTATTAGAATGAATAGATGGAATATATATTCCCTGTATATTTTTTAACATCCTTAGATAATCAATTTTAGTAAGATTTTGTAATCTATACTCTTTATATCTATCTAATACTAAATCAAGTACTCCTTCAGGTTGTCCTATAATAAAGAAATCTATAAAGTCAGCAATTGGAGAAAAGTTTTTTTCAACGGCATCTCCCATCGCAATAACTACTGGTCCTTTTTTAGTTCTAGACTTAGAATAGATCTCAACATTTGATAGTTTCAACATTTTTAATACATTTATATATTCAAGTACATCATTTACATTGAAAATAATTATATCAAACTCATTTACAAAATCTTTTGTTTCTAAAGTTTGTAATCCAAAATTATCTTTTTCCATCATTTGAAGTAAATCATTATCCGGCAAAAAAGTTCTTTCTAAATAGCAATCATTTCTTTCATTTAAATAATAATATATGCTATTAAATTTTGGCTTTAGTACACCTATCTCATAAAGGTTAGAATATGCACTGCATACCCTAACCTTATTATTTTTATCTTTTATACATTCATTATATTCTGATCCAATATATCTTACTGGCTTTTTAACTTTCCTCAATTGATTATTTGTAATTTTTCTCATATGTTATCTTTCCTTTAGCTTATTTTTCCTGCCTTTGTTAAACTAGTGTAAATTGAATTTACATTTTGGTATCTTTCTATTACTCCATTTATATTTTGTTTATAGAAGTTTAATTTATTAATATCATTAATGTAGCTTTCACCGCTATATTTTTGATTTAAGTCATCCAAATCATTTTCAAAGTAAACATTAAAGTAGAAATAATCATTAGCTATATACTCAGTATCTGCATAATCAACAATGCTAGATAATTTAGTCTTTGAATCATTAGCTAACATTTCATAGTTATTTTTAAAGAATTTACTTTGTTCTTTAGTCAATGATTTATAACTTTCTATAAATTTATTTATTATATCTTTATATTCAGTAGTACCATAAGCGTATTCTTCATTATTTGATTTATAATTTAACAAGTTTTCTGTTTCCTCATTTAAAATATATTGCATTGAATCAACTATATCATCTGAAACAATTGAATAATTAATAAGAACTTTACTCTTAGAATCATTTTTATTCTCTTCAACACTTATTTTATTTGCAGTATCTTTTAAATCCTCTATACTTACTATATCATAAGAATTTCCAAGATAAGCATTTACATCATTTAATTTAGATTGACTTCTATATAAAAACTTACTAATAGCATAATCTAAATTATTATCAAGATTTTTTTCCTCTTCATTTATATTAGTTTCTAAGTCATTAATTTTAGATTCAATATCCTTTAGACTAGCCTCACATTTTTTTATACTTTCTTCTGATATCAATATATTTTTTATTTGTTTTTTTATAGAATAAATTGAACTATAAATATTATTATATTCTTTTAAAAATTCTTCGTACTTTTCAGAATTCATAACATCTAAATAAATCAATTTATTTTCTTGCTCTTGCAATCTCTTTTCTAATTCATCAGCATTAGAATTTATATCACTTATTGTCTTTTTGAAGTTTTCTCCTGTGTATTCATTGAAATTTTTATTTATATATTCATCAATAAATTCCTTAGAAGATTTTGATTGTTTCATAGCAGCAAGTACGGTTTTTAAAGTTTGATTAGCATCTGCCATAGACATATTTTCGTTTAGTTCTATTTCTCTTGTAGAAACAACTACAGATCCTACAGAAAGACTTGGAACTTTTACTTTGTTAGTACGAGTTATATCATAAACAGAATAACCAGATATTATATCAGTTGTTGCTATATTTTCTTTAATAAGCAATTTATTTTTTATTAATGAATTAATTCCAAATAATGGAGTTTCAACATTTAATCTAACCGCAGGGTATGTTTCATATGCATTTGTTTTTTTCATGTCTGTAACCCTACCGTCTATATATTTTATGTTTTGTCTCACATATTCTAATGATTCTTGAATATCTTCATAAGCTTTATTACTATCGCTTTTTTCTTCATTATCAGCGTAACAATTTTCTATTTTTCCTAATGTTACAACAATTATTAAAAACATAAAAATTTTGCAAATTTTATATTTTTTTAACATTTGTAAACCCTCCCAAATTTTAGTAAAAAATACCAAAATAATTATACCACAAAACAAAGAAAAAAACAAGAGAGCTTTTATGTTTAAATTAGCCCTCCTATTTTAATTTATTCTTCCATAATTTTATCTATATAAAATTCTGTTTGTGTTATAAATTTATGCAAATCATTAGTTATATAATTTGCCTTTTTATAAATATTTTCACCATTATTTAAATATTCTTTTTTCGTATCCATAACCATTATTTCTGAAAATACTTCTGCTCTATCTTCTTTATCACTTACTTTCGAATACTTAGATACAAAATAGGCATTCTTTAAATCTGAAGCAACATAATATACATAATCTCTATTCAAATTTTCTGTAGTTCCAGTATATGAAAATTCACTTGGATTTAGCTTAAACCAATCATTAGCTAAAGTTGGATTTTTACTTTTCATAAAATATTCAAGAATATGATACATTTCATGATGAAATGATCTTTCAAATTTACTATTATTACTTATATATATCTTGTATTCATTTAAATTATTTCTAGAAGCAAGAGCTAAGTTATCATTATTAAAACTATTCACTAAATATATATTTATAGAATAATTAGAATGATTTATTACCTTAAATAAATCTTGTGGATATTTTTTTAGTGCATCTAGTAAAATCTTTAAATTATTGTTTACTATAAGCTCATTTTCTTGTACAGTTGCATCTACTTTATTAGCCGAATTTTTAGTATTTTCTCCATAACTTACTATTATGTTGTACTTTTCTTTTATTTGACTAATATAGTACATATTTTCTTCTTCAACAGAATACGATGAAGATTCCAAATTAGAAACTAAGGCTAATTCTTCGTATTCATTATCTGAAAATTTTATATCTATATCAAATATGCTAATTAAAATTAATGCTAGAATTAATATAAGAAAGAATATTAATATGTCAGTAATTACAGACAATCTTCTAGCCTGCCCTAATTTTGTTTGTTGGTGCATTTTTTCCTCCGTTCTTTAGAATTAATTATCGATGTATTCAATAGAAAGTGAATCAGTTAAAAATTCTTTTTTACTTTCATCATTAGTTATTTTATTATACTCCTTTACATCTATAGTTGTATCGTACTTAATTTCAGATGTGTTAGTATTCATTATAGTTATATTTATTTTGTTAATACTATTAATATCACTAAACTCTTTAATTTTATCTAAATCTTTTATTATGTACTCTATGTATGAATCAATATTAAATTCTGTAAAATTATCTACGTTCTCAGTATACTGTAAAAATATACTTCCTACTTTTTCGTCAAAACTGATTTTTAAATTATCTTTTTTTATGGAATCAGAAAAACTCAAGAAATCATTTTTTATTTTATTATTATTGTTCTCTAAAACTGATTGTTTATACCCGTCTATAATACTTAAGTTTGAGTCTCTATAAACTACAAAATTATAAACTCTATCTCCATATTTTACTTTAAATATATAATTTGTATTTCTTTGTAATCTATACTCAGCATCCACTATATGAAAGTTAGAAAATTCATCAGAATACTCAGATTTTAAATAAGATTCTAACTTTTGCTTAGAATTAAAATATCTCACAAAATTTCCATTACTAAGTCCGTGTAAAACAGGACATGCAATAAATAAAAATACTGTAGTTAATATATAAAGTAGAACTTCTTTTTTATAGAATTTCTTCTTATGTTTTTTCATAGCTTTATAAGTCTTTTTCACAAGAACTCCTGCAAGTTCTCCTAGTGCTATATTAAGGCCAAAATTAAAACTTACAAATACATTTTCAACAAATCCATACTTCTTTTTTAGATGGACAACACACATAGATGTAATTATCCCAAATATAGTAGTAATTACAGCTCTACCAAAAAATAAACTTCCAACTACTCCTAATATAAAAAGTAATGGTATCATTCTTAAATATATTGGACCATAAGAATTTAAAAATACTACAGCCACAATTAATATAGAAAATATAATTGTTTCTACAAGTTTTGAATTTTTCTTCTGTTTATTATTCGCCATATTTCTTTTCACCTTAGAAATATTATATATTAAATAAAAACTTTGTTCAACAAATATTGTGACAATTTACTACACTATTTTTATATAATATTATCTATTGGTTCAAACATACCTTTTACTGAATCTTTCAAGTAATCTTTCAAATCTTTTTTTCTAATATCTTCTTCTAACTTTATTTCTTTTTCATATATTTTTTCTTCATCAATGAATACTTCTATTTTGCCTAGCACCTCTCCTGCGCTCATTGGTGGAACTATATTTTCCTTAATATCTTGTTTTACATAGATTTTCTCATACTCACCACTAGCCAAAGGAAGTTCTAAACTATCTGATATTTTTCTTTCATAAGAATCAATATTTCCTTTTTCTACAGGAATATTTATATAGAAGTTTAAAATATCTGATATATCTTTTTTTTCATATTTTTTAAAACATTCATCTAATAATTTTTTGGCATTATTAAATCTAAAATCTGTTGTTTCTGCACCAAGTATTACGCATATATATCTTTCATTATTTATCGTTTGAGATGCTATTAAACATCTATTAGCAGAATTTGTAAAACCTGTTTTTACTCCATCAATTTCTGAATATTGTCTAAGCAATCTATTCGTATTAGTTAAAGTTTTTGAATAAGAACCAAGATTAACAGTTTTTACTTTTGTCCCAACAGCTTCATTTATGTACTTATTTTTGAGTGCATATCGTGTAATTAGAGCCATATCATATGCTGTTGAATAATGATTTTCATTATCAAGTCCATGTGGATTTGCAAAACTTGTATTATATGCTCCTATTTCTTTTGCTTTATTTGTCATCATTTTAGCAAAATTATCTACAGTTCCTCCTATATGTAAACCTGCTGTATAAGCAGCATCATTACCACTTGGTAACATCATTGAATAAAGCAAATCCTCGGCTTTTACCATATCACCTTTTTTTAATCCAACTTCAGATCCACCTATCCAAGTAGCCTCTGCGGGAACTTCGATTAATTCATCCATCTTACAATGCTCACATAAAAGTATTGACGTCATTATTTTTGTAAGAGAGGCCATTGCGCTCTTATCATAAGCATTTTTTTCATACAAAACTCTCCCCGACTCGCTATCTATTACTACAGCATACTTAGATTCTATATCCACAAAATTCTTACTAGATGTATCTGCTATTACAAATTTATTTAAACTCCCAATTAAAAGTGCAATTAATAAACCTATTGTTACTTTTTTTATTTTCACCCAATATCACCTTTTATAGTCTATGTTAAAATTTTAATTTTAAGAACTGACATAAACAAGAAAAAAGACTTTACTAATTCAAGCAAACCTTATATTTGTTCACTTCATAATAAAGCCTTTTTTATATTCAAATTATTATTTTTTAATCTCCGTCAACATCTTGTACGTTTTCTTGTACGTTTTCTTGTATGTTTATTCTGTTCTTAGCGCTTCAACCGGATCTTTTTTAGCTGCCAACTTAGCTGGTATAAATCCTCCTATTAGTGTAAGTATTATACTTATTAACAATAATACTATACAATGTGTAGCTTTTAAACAAGCCACATTTTCTAACTCAGTTAACTTATATAATACTTTATTTATTGGAAATGTCAATAAATAAGCAATAATTAGTCCAAGTCCACCAGATATAAGACCTATTATAAATGTTTCGGCATTAAACACACGAGTTATATCTTTTTTTCTCGCACCTATGGCTCTAAGAATTCCAATTTCTTTAGTTCTTTCAAGTACTGAAATATATGTTATAATTCCAATCATTATCGAAGATACTACAAGAGAAATTGCAGAAAATGCAACAAGTACTACTGTTATTGCATCCATTATTCCATTAGTCATTGATGTTATTGTTTCAGATAAATCAGTATAAACAACTTTTTCATCTTTTGATTTTCCATTATTAAATTCATCTAGATATTCTAGCAATTTTGTTTTATTATCAAATGTTGTTGGATACATAAGTACAGCATATGGTGTATCATTACCACCTAAATATGATAATATTTGTTCTTTAGAATTTTCATCTTTAAATTCCTCTCTAGTAAGAATATTATAGTTTAAATTTTGTTGAGCTTTTACAATATCTGAATCTTTATTATTTTCATATATTTCTTCAGCCAGTTCATTGCTATATGCAATTCCAGTTGCTAGTAACGAAATAGTAACATCAGATTTTCCTCTAACTACTCCTACTACTTTTAGTTCTATGTTATTATCCATATTATATACTTTTTCATAATCTGTATTAAATGTATACATATCAAAAAGCGATTCTTTATAATAATTATTATTTGGAATAAATTTAATTTCTAATTTTAGTAAATCTTCAAATGGAATTACCTCATCTTTTTTAACATCATATCCTAATGCTTTTAATACATTTACATCAATTCTATTTTTTTGATCTACTACAATTACTATTTCATTCTTATTGTCTGGATATCTACCCTCAAGTACATCATAGTATTCTTCTAAATAATTCTTATTTTTATCAAGCATAGTAGGATAAGTTGTACAATTCATAGATGTAAGTCCAGAAGTTCCAGAAGAAAGTTCACTATTAACTCCTGCAGACACACTTATAGGGTTTACTTTATCTCCGTCTTTTCTAAGTAAATTCAAATTTCCAATTGTAATGTAGCCAACACTACTACATATACTATTATCAATGCTTTCTATATAATTTTTATATTCATCAGTTATATTATTTATATGAACCAATTTTTCCATTGAACTATCATATGCTACTGCTTCTTTAGTATCTGGATATTCAACTGATTTATTCATAATATCAGACAATTCATTTTGCGTTTCTGACATAGTATTTATACTATCTTCATCGGAAATCATGGCACTATAGTTTACAATTATTGGAAATTGATCCATTGTATCCTTAATATACTTATCAATTTTTTCCTTAAATCCACTAGAAATGCTTAAAATAATAGCTATTCCTATTATACCTATACTTGATGCAAATGCTGTAATAGCAGTTCTACCTTTTTTAGTCATTATATTTGTAAAAGATAACTTCAATGCCTGAAAAAATCTCATAGAAGTTCTTCCTATTAAGTATTGCTTTCCTTCTTTTTCATCATCAGTTACTGGGTTTGAATCTGAAATTAAATTTCCATCCTTTAATTCAATTATTCTAGTAGAGTACTTTTGGGCAAGTTCTGGATTATGAGTTACCATTATAACTAACTTATCTTTAGATATCTCTTTTAATAGATCCATAATTTGTATACTTGTAACACTATCTAGTGCCCCGGTAGGTTCATCAGCCATTATTATATCAGGATTATTAACTAGTGCCCTCGCAATTGCTACTCTTTGCATTTGTCCACCTGATAGTTGATTAGGCCTTTTATTCATATGATCTTTAAGCCCTACTTTTTCTAGCGCTTGTTTTGCTCTTTTTCTTCTCTCCTTAGTTTTTACACCACTAAGAGTCATTCCCATTTCAACATTTTCAAGTATACTAATATGAGATATTAAATTATAATTTTGAAAAACAAATCCAATACAATTATTTCTGTATGCATCCCAATCTTTATCTTTAAATGTTTTAGTAGACTTATTATTTATTACTAAATCTCCACTATCATATCTATCCAAACCACCTATTATATTAAGCAATGTGGTTTTTCCACTTCCACTTGGCCCTAAAATAGAAACGAATTCACTTTTTCTAAACTTTATACTTATATTATCTAATGCTATCTGTGTAAAATCAGCAGTTTTAAAACTTTTTCTTATATTTTTTATTTCTAACATATTTTCACCCTTCAGTGATAAATTATATAATGCGTCTAAAATTTTTTCAATAATACTTACTCTTTTTATATATTTTTTAATGTTATTATAAGCAAAAAAAGAACTTTAATATAAAGCAAACAACTAAAGTCTACTTTAAATAATAAAGTTCTTTTAAATATACCAAAATTATAAATTTTCTGATTTCACATATTCGTTATACATGCCTTCTATTTTTTCAAAATCTATTACTTCAAATGATTTTTCAATATATTTTTCAACATCTTGTTTTTCATCTAAATAGTATGCATGTTCAAATAAATCTAACATATAAAGCGGTTTTAATGAAAATACGTATGGTGTCGTTTCCTTTTCAAAACAAACTACCTTCAAATTATTAAATTCATCTAACACTATTCCAACATATCTAGAACCAATAGATTCAAATGCTACTTCAATCACTTTCTTTTTTAAGTTTTCGTAACTTCCAAAATCTTTATTTATTTTTTTCAAGAAATTTCCCTTAGGCTTTAATTTTAATGGCGGAGTTAGTAAATAAAAAAGAAATTCATGATTAAAAATTCCTCCAGCAAGTTCAAGCAACTTTGCTCTTAAATTAAATTCAATTTCATCATGTTTCATAATTATATCCATAATAGTAAAATTTTGATATTTAGGATATTGTGATAAAATAAAATTAATATTTACAATATATCTATTTAAATATTCATAATGATGTATTAAAGTTTCTTTACTTATAATAGGCTCACATGCATCAAATGGCAAACCCATTTCAAAATTTACAAATGGATATTTTTGCATTAATATTTGATTTATTTTTTCCATAATATATCTTTCCTCTCTTTTTAGATATATTATTTTCAAATTTTTTAGTTAATATACATGGTTATAAATGCATTAATTTTTTAAATTAATATTTATTATTTTTAATCTTTTAAAACGCTATTATTTCTAAATGTTCTAGTAATATCTTTATGCATATTAGAATTAAAACCACACCTCCTGCTACTGCTGCTTTACTTTCATACTTACTTTCAAATCTATTTTCTAACTTAACTCCAATTAATTTTTTCATTGCTAAGCCCTTGCAAATTGAAACGGCAAAAGCATCCATTGAAAGGCTTACTCCTAATAATAAAGTTTCTATAATTTACATTTTTTCCCTATCTTACAAATAAAATTACCATGTAAATTATATATATAATCAAATAAATTAATCCATTGAATCTACTCATCTCGTTTTTAGGCGGTATTATTGGAAAGATTGACAATACAACCGTTGATAATACTAATATTGCTATTTGTATATTATAAGTAAAGTTATATGTTAGAGGTGAAATAATAGCTGATACCCCTATTATAAGTAATATATTGAATATATTAGAACCAATAATATTTCCTATTGCTATATCACTATTTCCTTTTATTGCTGCTGTAACACTTGTTACTAATTCTGGAAGACTTGTTCCTATAGCAAGTATTGTTAATCCTATTATTTTTTCACTTACTTTAAACATTCTAGCTAGATTAGTAGCATTTTCTACTGTTAAATCTCCACCAATTTTTAATCCTACAATTCCAAGTACAATTAATATAATACTCTTTTTAAGTGATAATGGTTTATTGTCTTCTTTGATTTCAATAATAGCATTTTCGGCGTCAAATGCTTTTCCCTTTTTTCCCATAATTATAGTATATATGATAAATAATACAAATAAAAATATCAAAATAAGTGCTTCTATTCGTGATATTGTTCCGGATGTGTTACAAAATATTGCAAAAATAATAGTTATTATTAAACATAATGGTATTTCTATAAGCCTTGTTTCCTTTTGAAACTTTACTGGTTTTATTATAGTGGATATACCCAGTATCATTAATAAATTACATAAGTTGCTTCCTATAATATTTCCTATGGCCATATCCGATGAACCATTCATTGCAGAAGTTGAACTTACAAATAATTCAGGCATTGAAGTTCCTATTGAAACTATTGTTAATCCTATTATAATATCAGGAATATTAAATCTTTTGGCTAAACTACTTGCTCCATCTACTAAAAAATCTGCTCCTTTAATTAATAACACGAAACCTAAAATAATTAATAATATTGGTACTACCATCTTTTCCCACTCTCCTTGTTTTGTACATACAAAAAGAGACTATGTATGCAAGTTTTGTTTGCAAACAAGTCTCATTATTTAAAACAAAGCCAGATATTGCTATCATCATGTTGACTTTATTACATATTTTACTATGCTAATTACTCCCTTATTTCTAGATGATTATACAATATTTTCTTTATTTTGACAAGTACATCATAATATTATTTTTCTATTTTTATAAATTCCATAAATCTAATATTAGAATTATTATCGCAATCCAACATTAATTTATTATTAAAATAATAATATATTGTAATTTATATAACTGATTCTCTTTTATAATCAGTTACATCACTGCCTATTTTATTATATAAAGTTTTCACATCTAGTTCTTTGTTTTTTAGTGCTAATAATTCATTATTTGTAGCACCAACAAATTCAACAAAATCAACTCTACCATTTTTTGTATTTAATGTCTGAAACTGTGTATCTGGTATTGTGATAAATCCTGTTATATTTGAAATTTTTCTTGAATCAACGCCTGCTGTTTGTCCTGTATATAGATATTCAAGTGGACTGAATATTTCACCGCTTTTAAAAGTAATTCGTGCAATTTGTTGTAACAATCCACAAACACATTTAATTTCTTGCTCTTCATCTACACTGTTGTCTTTTTTTAATTTAAAAGTAAATTCCATTCCGTAACCACTCCACTCTTTATCTTCACTTTCTTTTTCATAAAGTTCTGATAATCCGTAGGTTACAAAGTGCCAATAATCCCCACCGTCAAATACACTTATACCATCAAGTGGATCTGGCCCACCAAATTTCCATTTAATTAAAGATGCATAATGTTTTGGATTATCCTGATCAGGATATATTCTTTTTGCCTCCTCATCGATTGCATCCCAACCAGGAGCATTAATCTCTTGTTTCTCTTCTTGCTTTTTATTTTCTTTCTTATTTTTATTAAATAATCCCATAATCGTATCTCCCTTCAAATTACTTTTTTACAAACTAACTTAAATATAAATTAGAAATTCTTCCATTATTTTAGCATTATCACGTTCGACTTTCTTCCTTCTAAATTTCCAAAATACTCTGCTTTATAGTTTTCCTTTAATAATATTTCTTTCTTTGGCATTTGGCAAACATTTAATAAATCCTCTAAAAGAATTTATAGCAATATCTAAATCCTCTTTATATGGATCTACATAAGGAGCTGCGCAGGATAATATAAAACTCTTTATTGCTTAATAAATTAAACTTTGCATAACTTCTATCAATTAAAGTTTTCATTTGACCTGTAATAGAATAAAAGTATATTGGACTGGCTAAAACAATAACATCTGCTTTAATCATCTTTTCTAATATTTCTGGTACATCATCTTTATACACACAAGTGCCACCATTTTTCTAACTAATTACTAAATTGTAATTTGCTTTATTTATTTCTTTTAACAAGTATTATTCCAATTAACGTTATAACAGCAATCATAAATGGAGCTACTTTAATTAAAATATACCCACTCAAATGAATGCCATATAGTTCCAATAACCGCCCATTCTGGATCACTATAATCCCAATTTTGATATGGACTACCTAACACTGCTAATAAGATAAATAATAAAATTAAACAAACATCAGCTATTATTAAAGTATTAACCAATATCTTTCTTTTTTGCTTTTGTTTTTTAGATAGTTGTTCATTAATAACCTCTAGCTTCTCTGATATTACTTTTAAGTCGTTTTTTTCCTTTTCACCAATGTTCTCTCCAAGAATTGTACTAACTGGTGTATCAAATACCTCCGATATAGATATTAGCATTTCTGCATCTGGAACAGATAACCCTTGTTCCCATTTTGACACTGTTTGTCTTACAACATTTAATTTAACGCTTAATTCTTCTTGAGAAAGACCTTTATTTTTTCTTAATGTTTTTAAATTATCTTTTAACATTTATAATTCCTCCTTTCGTTAAATAAATTGTATGACAAATACCCTGTTGCTACAAGCAATGCATTTTAACGTATCTATTAAACACTGTTATATCATAGCTTTCAACTAATTTATAAATTACTATTTATTTTCAATTAGTATATCAAAAATTTATGAAAAAAGCTACCATTAAAGGCAGCTTTTTAAAATTATATAATTATTATAAATTAAATTTTACTATATTAATCTTCCATCTTACTCATATCTTCTATCATATTTTCAATAAATACACCATAACCACGCGTTGGATCATTTAGAAATACATGAGTTATGGCACCAACTAGCTTTCCGTCTTGCACTATTGGAGAACCACTCATTCCTTGCACAATTCCTCCTGTTTTTTTTATTAAATTTTCGTCAGTTATTTTTATTATCATATTTTTATTTCCACTTGAGGTTAGTAACACTTTATCTATATTTATTTCATATTCATGTACCTGATTATCATCTAATGTGCAAAATATTGATGCCTTTCCCTCTTTTATTCTCGATTTGGTTAATATTTGAATTGATTCTTTATTTTTTATCGTATCATTTTCACTATCTGCTAAATTTCCATATATACCGTTTTCACTATTAAATCTTATATCTCCTAAAATATTATTTGATAAAGTTCCTTTTAATTCTCCTGCATCCTTTACTTCTCCTCTTTTTATTGAATATATCAAAGTTTTAGTAATTCCTCCAGATGTTATTGGCAATATATAATTTTCTTTAGTTTCTGTAACTCCGTGTCCTAAAGATGCAAATCTAAGTGTATTTTTATCATAAAAAGTCATTGTTCCAACACCTGCACTGCTATCTTTTACCCAAAGTCCCAACTTATACTCTCCCGTTACACTATCCTTTTCTGGAGATATATTTGTTTCAAAAGTACTATTATTTCTACTTATTTCTAATTTTAATGTATCTCCTGTAGACTTTTTTAAAATATCAGCAACTTGACTATTAGATTCTACTTTCATGTCATTAATACTTAGAATTATATCTCCTACTAAAAGATCAGTATCTTGCCTATCTACACCCATTACTAAAACGCCTGTAGCTAGTAATTTTATTCCAACGGCTTCTCCGCCTAAAGCAATATCCATATCTTTAATATTAGCCCTAGTATCTTTTTCTGAATTGTAAACTGCAATTAATTCTTTAAAATTAATTGCAGTATAAGTAAAAATTAATAATATTAAACATATAAACATTGTAAAAATTCTTTTTTTGTTATCACTACTATTTTTATTATTCATAACATTCTCTCATCTTTTATAAATTTACTCCTATTATTCCCCCAAGTACGCCAGCAAGTGAACATATAAGCGCATAAATGCCCAAAGTATTAGTAAAGAAAAATCCTTTATATGCTATAACAGTAAAAAGATAAATTAAAGCAAGAAATATAATTCCAAATAAAGCTCCATATAAAAATCCCTTTTTCTTTATTTTTTTAAGTGATAAAGTAGATCCAATAAAGACAGATAATGCGACTATTCCAAATACAAACATATTTAAATATCTATCATTTATACTAGTATATGCAAATATTGTCGCCGTTATAATAAGAAACATAATTGCAATCAAAAAAGAGATTCCTAAATTAATACTATAATATTTTAATTTTTCCATAAAAAACCTTCTTTCATTTTTTATATTTATAATACATTTATATTTTATTAATCTAATTTTTATTACAAAAAAGAATGAAGTATAAAACTCCATTCTTAATTTCATATATTATTTATTTAGAATTTCTAATAATAATTTATTTACAATTTGAGGATTTGCTTTTCCTTTTGTTTCTCTCATTATTTGTCCTACTAAATATCCTATTGCTTTGTCTTTTCCAGCTTTGTAATCAGAAACTGATTGAGGATTAGCATCAATAATTTTTACAACTACTTCTTTTATAGCGTTTTCATCAGTAACTTGAACTAGTCCTTCTTCTTCAACTATTACTTTTGGATCTTTACCAGTCTCAAACATTTTCCTGAATACTTTTTTAGCTATAGCTGAACTAATTGTACCTTTATCCATAAGCATAATAAGAGCTGCTAAATCTTCTTCTTTTATTTTAGATTGTCCAATTGTAATTTCTGCTTCATTTAACATTTTTGTAAAATCTGTCATAATAAAGTTTGCAACAGTTTTTGGATTTTTACATATATTAGTAGTCTTCTCAAAATAATCTGCTACTTCTTTTGACATTGTTAATTGATCTGCATCATATTCAGGAAGTGAATACTCATTTATATATCTTTCACGTCTAATATGAGGTAATTCTGGAAGTGTCTTTTCTAAATTAGAAATATACTCTTCACTAAGTACAATAGGTGCTAAATCTGGTTCTGGGAAATATCTATAATCATGTGCATCTTCTTTTGTACGCATAGCATATCCTATTCCCTTTGCATCATCAAATCTTCTTGTTTCTTGGTAAATAGTTCCACCATTTTCTAATTCTTCAATTTGACGGTTTGTTTCAAATTCTATAGCTCTAGAAATTGATCTAAATGAGTTTAAGTTTTTAGTTTCAGTTCTTGTTCCAAATTTAGTATCACCTTTTTTTCTTACTGAAAGGTTAACATCACAACGAAGAGAACCTTCTTGCATTTTACAATCACAAATTTCTAGATACTCTAGTATTGATTTTAAAGTTTGCATATAAGTAACAGCTTCATCAGCACTTCTTATATCTGGTTCAGAAACGATTTCAATTAATGGAACAGCACAACGGTTCATATCAACTAAAGTGTCACCTGTATAAGCATCATGTATTAACTTTCCTGCATCTTCTTCTATGTGAATTCTCGTAATTCCAACTTTTTTATCTTCTCCATTAACTTTAAATTCAAGGTATCCATGTTCACATAATGGCAAATCATATTGTGAAGTTTGGAAAGCTTTTGGAAGATCTGGGTAAAAGTAGTTTTTTCTATCTTGTTTTGAAAATCTTGCTATATGACAATTTGTTGCAAGACCCATTTTTACAGCATATTCTACTACTTTTTCATTTAATACAGGAAGTACACCTGGCATTCCTGTACATATTGGACAACAATGAGTATTTGGATCTGCCCCAAATTTTGTTGTACAACCACAATATATTTTTGTATTGGTAGAAAGTTCGGCGTGAACTTCCAAACCAATTATAACTTCATAGTCTTCTCTCATATTATTTGTTCCATCCTTTCATCTTATCTTCTATATAATCAAATATTTTATCACATTCTACTAATTCAGACTCTTCCATATCTAAACATTTTACTTCAAATAGATTTTGTTCAATATTTTTCTTACCTAGAATTATACGAATCTTAGCACCTATTAAGTCAGCATCTGCAAACTTAACTCCTGCACTTTTTTGTCTATCGTCTAACAAAACATCATATCCCTTTTTATTAAGTAAGTCATATAAATTATTTGCTTTGCTCGTTATTTCTTCATTCTTATTATAGTCTAATGGACATATATGAATATCAAATGGAGCAATAGAAGCTGGCCAATTAATTTTTCTTTCTGTAGCTCTTGCTTCCAAAATTGAAGCCATAAGTCTTCCAACTCCAATTCCATAACATCCCATTATCGGATTTTTAACATTTCCATCTTCATCTATATAAGTCATTCCCATAGATTCTGTATATTTTGTTCCTAATTTAAATATATTACCAACTTCTATGCCGTTTGTAATTTTTATTTGCTTCTTAGAGCAAATTGGGCAATAATCTTCTTCTGTAAGTTTAGATACATCGTTAAAAGTTACATTACCAACATCACGTAAAATATTTATACCTGTATAATGATAATCCTTTTCATTAGCACCCGCTATTAAAGCTTTTTCATCCTTTAAAGAAGAATCATAAATTACAATAGCATTATTTGCTTTTAAATTAATAGGACCAACAAAGCCATAAGTTATATTATCTTCTTTGCTTTCTTGCTTTGGTACTAAATCTTCATCATCAATTTTTAGTAAATTACGTAATTTAGTTTCATTTACTTCTTTGTCTGCTCTTATAAACACTATTATAGTTTGATGTGTATCAAGTCTTTCATATATTACAGCCTTTGCCATTGATTTTTCATCTTTATCTAAAAACTCTTTTAAAGAATCTATAGTTTTTACACTAGGAGTATGAATCTTTTTTAATTCTTGTTCTTCAGTATTATATACATCAAATTTATTTGTATATGCTACTTCCATATTTGCACTATAACCGCACTCTTTACAAGTAATTATTTTATCTTCACCTGCATCACATAAAAGCATGTACTCATGAGCTCCACTTCCACCCATCATTCCAGTATCTGATGCTACTGCAACTACTTCAGGAATTCCTACTCTTGCATAAATTTTATTATATGCTTCATAGAACTTGTCATAAGTTTCATCCAAACTTTCTTGACTAGTATGGAAAGAATATGCATCTTTCATAGTGAATTCTCTAACTCTTATAAGACCGCCTCTGCTTCTTGCTTCATCTCTAAATTTAGTCTGTATTTGATATACAGAAAATGGATATTTCTGATATGATTTGGCATCATTAAGAAGAGTAAATACAACTGCTTCTTCATGAGTCATTGAAAGTACCATGTCAGTTCCAGTTCTATCTTTAAATCTTAATAATTCTGATCCTACACTGTCATATCTACCAGACATGTCCCACAACTTTTTAGTAGCTACAAGGGGCATAAGTACTTCTTGAGAATCAATATTATTCATTTCTTCTCTTATAATGTTTTCTATCTTTGCAACGACTTTTTTACCAAGTGGCATCAAAGTAAAAATTCCACTTGCCATTTGTTTTATATAACCGCCCCTTAAAAGCATTCCATGGCTTTTAAGAGTAGCCTCTGAAGGCCATTCTTTTTTTGTATCACCAATTAGTTTTGACTGTAACATTTTATCTCCCCTTTATTTTATTTCAGGTCTTTTACTCTTATAATCAGTATTTTGTTCAAAAGTATATGCTACTTGTAACATTTTTAATTCATCAAATGCGTTAGCAATAATTTGAATTCCAATAGGCATACCATCTTTATCGAATCCACCTGGAATAGACATTCCTGGAAGTCCTGCAATATTTACTGGTACTGTATATATATCCTCTAAATACATTTCTAGTGGATTTTCTGTTTTTGATCCAAACTTAAATGCTGTATTAGGAGCTGTTGGAATCAAAATTACATCACATGAATTTTCAAATGCTTTTTTAAATTCATTAATAATTAAAGTTCTAACTTGTTGAGCTCTTTTATAGTAAGCATCATAGTATCCAGAAGAAAGTACATATGTACCAAGCATAATTCTTCTTTTTACTTCAGGTCCAAATCCTTCTGTTCTAGATTTTTTGTATAAATCAATTAAATCAGAGAAATCTTTAGCTCTATATCCATAACGAATTCCATCATATCTTCCAAGATTTGATGAAGCTTCTGCTGTAGCAATTATATAATAAGTTGCTAATGAATATTTTGCATATGATAAATCTACATTTTGAATTTTTGCACCCAATCCTTTAAATAAATCTAAAGCATTGTTATAAGATGCTTTTACATCTTCTGCAACGCCTTCAGAAACAAAGTTTGGATCTACTCCAATAGTCATATTTTCAACACTATTTACTAATGCCTTTGTATAATCTGGATATTCTATATCTAGTGATGTAGTATCCATGTTGTCATGTCCTGTTATAACATTTAACATAAGAGCTGCATCCTCAACTGTTTTTGTAAAAGGTCCTATTTGATCTAGCGATGATGCAAAAGCAACAAGACCAAATCTTGATACAAGACCATATGTTGGTTTAAGACCTACTACAGAACAATAAGAAGCAGGTTGTCTAATAGAACCACCTGTATCACTTCCTAAAGCTGCATAAGCCATATCAGAAGATACACAAGCAGCACTACCGCCACTAGATCCACCAGGAACTTTTTCTAAATCCCAAGGATTTTTTGTTTTCTTAATATATGATGATTCTGTAGATGAACCCATAGCAAATTCATCCATATTAGTTTTTCCTAAAACAATAGCTCCAGCCTCATCTAATTTTTTCACGACTGTAGCATCATATGGAGGTACAAAATTTTCAAGCATTCTTGAAGCACATGTAGTTCTTACACCTTTTGTACATATATTATCTTTTATAGCAATTGGAACTCCACCAAGTGGTCCAATATCCTCACCATTATCTAATTTTTGTTGCAATTTTTCAGCTCTTTTATAAGCTTGTTCACGTGTTATAGTAACATATGCATCAACTTTAGATTCAACAGCATCTATTCTTGAGTATACGCTATCCAAAACTTCTTTTATTTTAACTTCTTTAGATTTTATTTTTTTTGCAATTTCACTTAATGATAATTCATATAATTCCATACATTTACACCCCTATTCTACAACCTTTGGAACGCTAACGCATCCTGCTTGTTTTTCAGGAGCATTCATTAAAATTTCTTCTCTATCGTAGGAATCTTTTAACTGGTCTTTTCTAAACACATTTTTTATATTCAAAATATGGTTAGTTGGTTCTACACCAGTAACATCAATTTTTGATAGAGTATTTGCAAATTCTACTATATTTCCTAAGTCTTTAGTATACTTTTCTAGTTCTTCTTCATTTAACTCTAATCTTGCAAGGTTTGCAATATGTTTTACATCTTCTTTTGAAACGCTCATTTCTATTCCCCCAAACTAATAATTTCATAATTTTTACACGTACAATTATACTGCAAAACACTATTCATGTCAACAAAATATGGTATTTATACGTAAAAAGGTATCAGTTATAATGGAATTAAAAAATAAAATTTTAAGAACTCATAAAATCAAAAAAAACAAGGATTTTACTTAATTTTATGAAATAATAGTTGACTATAATAAAAATTAGTGTTATACTGATAAGTGACGTATTTTAGTTCTTAAGAATAATTTTTTTGGAGGTAATGATATGCAAACCTTTTTAGTCAAGTTGCCGCAAATTCATCAGGAAGTAAAACTCGAGAGCGAAGAAAAGGAACTTACCAATTGGAAACCGGCGCTAAAGTCATTTGCCGAGAAATTTATATTCCTTGGTAAATTCCAAAACCTTTCAAAAGAGGCCAAAAAATCTCTTATTGTAAAGTTCAAAGACTATAAAAGAGAAATAAAGGTGGAATACACCTCTGACTCTCTTGAAAATTACTTATCAGAGCTTTATGATTATTCTTTGAAATTTTCATTTCAAACCGAAAACTCCAAAAGCAAAAGTACTCTGATCGTGCCTCTTCAGAACCTGCAATATATAAAATTCTGTATTAACGGCACTACAAAAATGCTGCTCTTAAATAAAAACTTGAGCTATAGCGTAACTTGACTTAAAAAGCTGCAATGATTGTCATTGCAGCTTTTCTTTTTTTATTTATATAATTTTTTATATGTTTAATTTTTAACTTTTAATTTTTAAATTTCAATCTTGCATTTTTTTATTTTTCTTCGTCTTTTTAAATATTATAAATCCAAGCAAGCCTAAAACTAACAAATATAACAAATAATTAGAATATCTAGAAATTATACCAGATGCTACCTCCCAGTTATCACCCATAATTTTACCAACATACATTAGAATAAAATTCCAAATCAACGTACCAAAAAAAGTATATGTAATAAACTTTGAAAGTCGCATTCTACTCATACCTGCTGGAATAGATATCAAACTTCTAACTATAGGAATAAATCTACAAAAAAATACTGTACTACTTCCCTTTTTATAAAACCATTTATTAGCTTTTTCTATATTTTCTGGTTTAAGTCTTAAAATTTTTCCTAACTTTCCGGAAAAAATATTTTCAATTTTTTTACTACTAATTAAATTTCCTAAAATATACAATATAATTGCACCAAATAAAGCTCCTAAGACTGAGAAAATAAATGCCATAATAAAATCTAAATTAGAGCATGTAGTAAAAAATCCCGTAAAAGTTAATATTACTTCAGATGGAATTGGGGGAAATATATTTTCAAGAGCTATTAAAAAAAATATTCCAAAATACCCCCACTTTTCTATAAATATAGTTACCATCTCTTGCATATTAACCTCCACAAAATAAAATACCCTATATTTATATTATATTATCTTTTTTTATAAATATATCAATTTTGTTTCTTTCTTGATTAATAACAAACTCATTTTCAAGAGATACTATTACATTTTCGTACACATATATGTCTGTATTGGAAAAATTTGAAATTCTAGATGAACTTATATCAAATATCCAATTATTTTCATCTTCAGTAAGTGCAAGTTCAATTTTATTATCACCACTATCAATCCACATAAGGTTTTTAATAATTTCACACACTACATATAATGTATTGTTTATGTTCCCTGAAATGTAGCTTTTAGTTTTTAAAGATAAATTAATTTTAAAATCTATTGAACGTATTTTACTATCGTTTTCTAAAATTATATTTATCATATCAATTATATCACTATCTGTCATAATAAAATCTTTACTCATTGTATCTTGACTTATTATAGATGACAAAGCTCTATCTATTTTATCTAAAAGCGACCTATTATTATCATATATTTCTTCTAGTTTTTGTAAGCTTTCAGCCTCTACCGTAGTAGTCTTGTCTGTTAACATCATATGAGTAACTTCATTTCCGGCACTAATGTTCATTAAATCACATTTAATTTTTTGAGCTATTCCGGCCATCAGTTTTCCAATTATATTTGATTTAAATTTTTCAACTTTTATTTCATTTTGCTGTCCAAATACTTTAACTGCTGATATTAATTCAATATGCAGTTTTTCTATTCCCTCAGTTTTGTCAAAATAATTTTGTATTCCTAATTTTTTTAATGTTTCTATTGGTGGTTTTTGACCTGAAAAACCAGTTTGTAAAACTATTACGATTTCTTTATTCTCTTTTCTTATTTCTTCAATTACTTCCTCACCATTAAACCCTGGCATGTAGTAATCTAATAAAGCAATCTGATATTTTCCAGTTTTTAGCTTTTCCAAAGCTTCAACTCCATTATTTGCTTTATCTATGTTATACCCTTTTTGCTTTAAAAAAGCACCAGTCATTAGTAAATAATCTTCATCATCGTCTGCTAGCAAAATATTTATATTTTTTATTAATTCATCATAATTTACCATATATTTCTCCTTTATTGCTACAATATAATTATAATACATATTATGAAAAAAATAAAGTAAGAATATAAAAAATGGACAATACAATCACTTGTATCATCCATATTTTTATTAAAAGAATGCAATTTTAGCTAATATTATAATAGCAAAAATGATTCTATATATTGCAAATCCCTTGAAACTTCCTTTTTTCAAATATTCTAATAAGAATTTAATTACTAATACTCCAACAATAAAGCTAGTTAAAATTCCTATTACAAATGGAATACTAAATACAAAATCTTTAAATTTAAATAATGCAGCTGCAAATACTATTGGTGTAGATAGCAAGAATGAATATTTAGCAGCTGAAGTTCTATCAATTCCCATAAGTCTTGCTGTTGTCATAGTAACACCAGAACGAGATACACCTGGAATAAAAGCAAGTGCTTGTGATAATCCTATCAAAAATGTTTCCTTAAATCCCATCTCTTCATATTTAATATCAGATTTTGAATATTGATCTACTAGATATAAAACTATACCCATAACCATAAGTGCTATTGCAATTATTAACGGCTTTGTTAATACATCTTCTAAGTACTTATCTAAAATAAATCCTATTAATCCACCTGGTATTGTAGCAATAACTAAATACCAAAACATTTTTCCTTCAAAAGTTTTTTCTTTTTTAAATACTTGATTAAAGCCACCTTTTATTAAGCTCAACCAATCTTTAAAGAAAAATAAAACTATTGCTAATAAAGTTCCCACGTGTAAAGCTACATCAAATCCTTCAAATGCAGTTACAAACTCTTCTGAAGCAGTCCAGTTAAAAAGCCAAGGTATAATATTTAAATGTGCTGAACTAGATATTGGAAGTAGTTCAGTTAGTCCCTGAACTATTCCTAATATAACAGCTTGAAATATACTCATATATAAACGTCCCCCTATTAATTGTATGTTGGAATTTCTTGTTTTACAACCAATTTTTCATTTGTTTTTAAGTAAATAATATTGTCTTTTACAGCATCAAAAGTAAAGTAGTTTGATACTCTACCAACTCTTCTATAAGGATCCTCTCCAGAGACTTCCATAACATAAGTTGGATAAACTAGATATACTCCTTCGTAGTTGCTATAAGTGCTAACAATATCTGTATCTGTAAGTTCAATTTTATCTACAATAACATTATTTTTTACTTTATATACAACATCTTTATCATTTTTAGATATAAAATATACATTATCATTTATATCACTTCCAATAAGATGTACTTTTTCACCAAATATTGAAATTTTAGTTGAGCCCATATAGATATTAGAATCTTCATCTTCATAATATACTCTATCTTTTTGTTGTAACATAATCATTTTATCTACTATAATTCCAGATTTTCCATTAGATATACTATTGAATAAATCTATTCTATAAACAATATTATTTGTACGAACTCCGCTCTTTGTTTCTATATTAACATATATAATATTTATTATTGGAGACATACTCATTTCCTTAACTTTAGAGAAATTATTTACTGTGATTTTATTATATTCACTAGCTCTCTCTGTTTCTATTTCGTAAGTTTTTAGTGTAAGTTTACTCCTCTTATTTCCTTCACTTTCAGTAAAGTAAATAATAAGGTTTTTATCATAAAGTAAGTTATAGTAACATATTGGTAACTCATCTTCTACAACTTTTACTTCTTCATTTTTTTCACTATCATAAATGTGAACCTTATTATCCTTTAAGAAAGTATAATATTTATTATCATAAGAATACTGAACACTTTCTGCACCATCTGGCAAAGTAAAACTACTTGCAGTTTCATTTGCTGCAGAAGGAGAAACTATAGAACTTGTTTGACCTAAAGAATATATAAACCTATCTATAAAAATAAGAGTTGGTATTGTTATAACTATTCCAATGCAAGCAAAAATTGCCATATTCTTTAATATTTTTTTCATTTTTTTACCTCATTTTCTATTCTTTTGTACTATCAGAATTTGGTTTTGTTATAATGAATGCTGTTGGAACATATCTCTCACCCATTATATCACTTGGTTTATTTACCAATTTTTTATTATAAACCATTGTTGAAGATGCACCACCATCTAAGTTAAACGCATTATAACAATCATATTGTAATAAAATATCTTGTACATTTTTCAATGTAGCACCTAAGCTATTTGCCTGTCTTCCATCAATAACAAGCATTAAAACGGCTCCATCTTTTCTTTGACCGATTACAGTTCTTGGTTGAATTCCCCAACCACCATCACCACTTCTAATAGTTGGTTGACCATTCATTATGATAATTGGTCCAAAAGATACCACACATCTTAAATTTAAAGCTTTCATTTTTGTATAGTTCATAGAATAACTTACTACCATTTTATTATCGCTATCAAATCCAACTATACTATGAGAAGTATTAGCCTCATCCGGAGTCTTTAATACTCCATCTTCTATTATTATTCCACTTGGTTTACCACCTGTACCTAAAGCATCATCTGCAAATCCACCAGCATTGATACCTCCTACAGCGTCATAAGCTTCAACAATTTGAGATGTAGTTGCACCAACAGTTCCAAGTCTTGGAGCTGTAACAAGTTTAACACGAGAAGGATCTTTTACAATCAACAAATATCCGTTGAAAGTAGAAGAACTAACATCTACAAGTTCAATTCCTTCAGTATCATCAGTAGAATTTGAACTATCTATTTTAATCTCTCCCAAATTTTGCTCTTCTGCAAGTTCGGTAGGTCTATTTTTAGCTAAAATTTCATTTATTTTCTCATCACTTAAGAAAAATGTTGCAAAATACTGATGTGACATTGTAGTCATAGCAGTAGTTACAATCATGTCCCTTATATTAGTGAATGGTCCATAATATACCAATAAAATTGTAAGTAGTGGTATAAAAATTATCTCAAATAAAACGCACCAAAGTACTTTTTTAAAAACTTTCTTCATAATATCTCCTTAAAACAATATGTATAATTTTATCAGAATATGAAAAAATTTGCAACATTTTACTGTTAATTTTCACAGAATACACATAAAAATAGAGCCCTTTTGATAAGGGCTTTACATTTAATGTTTGTTATTTGTAGTAACATTTGTTTTAGTGTTGTTATTTTCATACACATTAACATTATTATTATTATCTTTATTTTCCGCCTTAGTATGAACATTACAAGTTTCTGTTGGCAACATATATCCCCAGTCACTAGTCTTTATTGTAGGCGTATATTCTCTAGTTATAAATGATCTTTCCTCAGATGGACAATATTGTGTTGCAAGTTTTCCTGTTTCCTTACAAATTTTTGCCATCTTATGAACTGTACATGTTGCTGTTGGAACTGAACCACTAGCAAATATATCAGTAATAGTTCTATCTCCTCTTGGATCTGCTCTACAAGCATCTGTGGCTACTAGACCAGAATCTCTACATACAGCAGCAGTTACTATGCCAGAAGGTTTATCAAAATCTTTAACTTGTTGATTTGCACTTATGTCTTTAGCAATATTTGTAAATGTTACCATAGAAGTATATGGATAAGAACCAATATATTTTCTATATCCTATAGCTCTTGGTTTTAATGAATTACCATTTTCATCTGCTTGATCATAACCATTCCAAGAAGCTATTGTATAGTAAGGTGTAAATCCAACAAACCATTGATCCAAGTCATCGTTTGTGTTACCAGTTTTACCTACTATTGGCATATTTCCAGCTGTAATAGTACCAGCACCAGTACCATTTGTTACAACTGTTCTTAAACAGTTAGTAAGCATATATGCTGTTGTGTCTTTCATAACTCTTTTAGCTTCATTGTTGTTTACAAGTACTTCTTTTCCATCTTTATCTACAACTTTTGTATAAAGTTTTGGTTCAATGTAAACACCACCATTTGCTATTGTAGAGTAAGCACTAGCCATATCCATTACTGTAGCACCTTTTGTTAAACCACCTAATGCTAATGATGCTATATTCTTATCATTACTTGCTCCGCTTGCTACTAAATGTGTAAGTCCACAATTCTTAGCAAAATTAAATGAATAGTCTACTCCAACAGATTGAGTTGTTCTTAATGCAGGTAAATTCATAGACTTGTTAATTGCTTCTCTAGCTGTTACATAACCATTAAAATATCCATAATAGTTTCCAAAATTAGTAGTTGAACCAACTAATTGACAGTCATCAACGCCTTTTGCAGGATATGAAGTACCAAGTTCAAATGCAGGCCCATATGCTCCTAATGGTTTCATAGTAGAACCTGGTTGTCTTGGAACATCTGTTGCTCTATTTAAAACACGGTCTGCCTTTTTCTCATCAGCTCCACCTATAAGTCCTACAACATTACCTGTTGAATTTTCTATTACAACTGATGCTCCTTGCATGAATGTTCCATCATTATTTGTATAGAAAAGTCTTTCATTGTTGTATGCATTATCAATTGCTTTTTGAACATCAGGATCTTCAGTAGAATAAATAGTATAACCAGCACTATAAATTTTACTTATTGCGTCACCTCTACTTATTCCTTGAGCTTCCATTAAATCTTCTATTACTTGTTCAATAACAGCATCTACGAAGTAAGATTGTACCTCTGTATCGCCATCATTTTCTTTCTTTTTAAATTCTAAATTATAATTTAAAGCTTCATTATATTCATCTTCAGTTATTTTATTTAACTTCAACATCTGTTTTAAAACAAGGTGTTGTCTTTCAATTAACTTTTCTTTAGCTTCATCACTCTTATATGGATTTGTTGATTCTGGAGATTGAATTATAGCTGCAAGTACAGCAGACTCTGCTAAATTTATATCTTTTACAGATTTTCCAAAATAATTTTGAGCTGCTACTTCAACACCATAAGCTCCATCACCCATATATATTTTATTTACATAGGCTTCAAAGATTTGTTCTTTGTTTAACTTTTTCTCCAAAGTTAAAGCTCTATACCATTCTCTCACTTTTCTTTGCCAAGTTGTATCATCATCTTCCATAGTATTCTTTACTAATTGTTGAGTAATTGTACTACCGCCAAAATTAGATTTTCCACCATGGATTATATAAGTAAATACAGCTCCTGCTGTTCTTTTTACATCAACACCCTTGTGAGTAAAGAATCTTTCGTCTTCTATAGAAGTTACTGCATCTATAAAATACTGTGGCATATCTTTATAATCTGCTATTACTCTATTTTCATATGATAAAGTCGTCAGTGTATTTTCATTTTTATCCAATATTTTAGTAGTTAATTTTAAAAGTTGTAAATCTTCTAATTCAATATTTTTAGTTTCATCTATAATGCCAGATATTACTCCTAAAACTACACCTGTTCCAATTATAAATAGAGCAATCATTATAAATAGGAAAACTCTGAAAACTTTCCAACCAGTTTTTCTTTTCTTTTTGCCATTCTTATTAACTTTACTATTTTTATCATTTGATGTAACATCACTATTTATTGTACTTCTATCTACCTTTTTTACTTTTTTTACACTAAAAGGTTTATCTGAAGTTTTACTGCCTTTTCTACTTGAATTACTTTTTTTATTTTCCATTCGTTTTTCACCTCTAAACATCCATAAACACTAACTCTAAAATAGGTCAAATCTAAGTTTCAAATTCTTTTTAATAGATTCTTTTATAACTTCCATTTTAGTGTTACTTAAATGTCCAACCTTTTTCATAAGTCTAGTCTTATCTAATGTTCTTATTTGCTCTATAAGAACTATAGAATCTTTCTCTAGTCCAGACTCTGATGCTGTAATAGAAACATGAGTCGGTAATAATGGTTTGTTTTTACTTGTTATAGCTAATGCTATTACAGTGGGAGCATACTTATTTGCTATATCATTTTGAACAATTAAAACTGGTCTTATTCCACTTTGTTCGCTTCCAACAACAGGACTTAGATTTGCATAAAAAATATCTCCTCTTTTTACTACCAAACATATCCCCACTTTCATATATTATACACTATAATTATTAAAATGCAAATATTTTTTCATCAAAATTATCATTTATATTAAATTCTAAAATTTCCATATCTATTATTGCTTGATTATCTCTAGAATACACTATATATTGAACCGGTCTCTTAGATACATTATCATAGACTAGCTCTAATTTAGAAACATTAATTCCATTTTTTAAAATATCTTTATACTTTTCACACATGCTACACTCATGCATATCACCTTCATCTGGTGAAAAAGTTACTTTATATCTTATCAAATTGTCACAAGCTATATTTTCTAGCTTAACACATTTAGTATCTAGAGTATTTTTACTTAAAGTTATATCATTACATATTTGAATAAATGTTGAAAGACTAAGTAAGTTGTCTTTTTTTACCACAAAATCACTCAATAAATACTCTGATTTTTGATTTTCATTTCTTATAATTAAACTATTATTGTTAATTATATATTCCATTTTGTTTTCATTATCTTGACTAGTTATTATTTTATATTTTTCACCTTCATTCGTATTTAAATAGAATTCTTCAATCTCATAATCGTTATTATTCTTATTACTTATTACTTTTACTTTTGACTTTGAATGATAACTTCTAAGAGAAAAGAAATCATAATCATTTTTTATCTTATTTGAAGTATCTAACATGCTAGCGGAAGCTACAACAATAAGAAAAGCGGCTACAATTAAAGCCATACCAATAATTATTAAAATCCTTCTTGTACTTCTATCTTTAAGATTCAAATTTAAACTTCTAATAAACATAAAAACTCTCCTAATTAAATCTATATTAAAATATATGATTTAATTTGGAGAGTATGATTTTTAATGCAAGGTATTAATTATATATATCAGTTCATAGCTAATAAATATAATAAATACTAAAACATGTATAATAAAATCTATAATTACAATCTTACTTAGAGTATTTTTGGAATACTTAGAAGTTCTTATTAATATCAGATTTAATACTCTAAAAATAAATTCACATATTGTAAAAATTACAACAAATCCAAAAAATGAAAATAAATAACTAATATTTCCTAAATTATTAAAAAAGCCTTTAATATATCTAGTGCCACCACATAACGGACAATACTTTCCAGTTATTTCGTAAAAAGCGCACCTTGTTATATTAGGATTTATACTACTTAAAGCCTGTGAAATAATAGGAAACATCATTAGATATGTTGCAAGTCCTAAAAATACAATATTAAAAATTAAATATATTTTTGATACTTCTTTTTTCATTATCAAATTCCATTAAAAAACTTTAGTAATATTATCTTCTAAATAACTTTCATAATCATAATCATAATGATCATAATCATCTCCAGTTATAGCAATAAATCCTATAACTAAAGTCCAAAATGCAATAAAGATTATTGCAACTGCAGATAAAACAGTACCTGCAATTCCCATTCCTTTCGGTTCTTTCTTTTTAGATTTAGTAACAATTTCAGCTATTCCAAGAACTAAACCTATTATAGCTGGAATAAATGCAAAATATCCACAAAATGGAACCATTCCTAAAAGTGCAGAACAAATTCCTAAAATTAAAGCCGCTATTCCCATAATAATATACCTCCTATAAATACAACTTTATTATATTAAACATTTTCAGTAAGTACTGGAATTATTTGTTTTTTACGTGATACAACTCCAGGTAAAAAAGCTCTATTATCTTCAAGTTTTACATTGTAAGATTTTTCAACTAAATCTGCTCTATCCCCGATAGCTATAGTTTCAGAATTAGAATTTATTATATCAGTTATAACAAACATAAATAAATTTAAACCTTTTGATTCAATTTGATATTTTATTGCATTCTCTATTTCATCTTTTCTTTTCAATGTTTCTTCAATACTTGCAGTGTTTACTTGTGCTACTACTGTTTTTACATCACCAATAGTAAATTCTTTTGCATCTAATGCAATTAACTCTTCTGCAGAATAATCAGAAAGATCAGTTCCAGCCTTTAACATTGAAAGTCCATATGATTCTAAATCAAGTCCTGCTATTTCATTTAATTTATTAGCTGCTGTTATATCTTCATCTGTGCAAGTTGGTGATTTAAAAAGTAAAGTATCAGAAATAATAGCGGAAATCATTAATGTTGCAAGAGTTTTGTCGATTTCTAAATTATTTTCTTTGTACATTTTATAAAGAATTGTAGCTGTACAACCAACTGGTTCAGCACGATAATAAATCGGATGAGAAACTTCAAAATCCATAGTGTGATGATCTATAACTTTTAATATATTAGCATTTTCTCTATTATCAACACTTTGTTTTGCTTCATTATGATCAACTAATATTATTTTTTGTCCATCTTCAACTTTTTCTATAATTTCTGGTTTTTCTATTCCAAGGTAATTAAAAACATATTCTGTTTCCTTATTTAATTTACCAAGTACACATGCACGTGCACTGTTTCCCAATTTTCTTTCAAATTCTGCCATTACTAAAGCAGATGTTACAGTATCTGTGTCTGGACTTTTATGTCCAAATACTAAAATTTCTTCCATAATTATAATCCCCCTTATTTTTTTATTTTTACATATCATATTTTTATTATTATCTGATTTTTCCTTCTTGATGCGCAATAAGTCTAGCTATATTTTCTCTATGTTTAAACAATATTATTAATGAAACTATTATAATTGCAACTGAATAGTTTGGAATATAAAATATTCCAATTATATTGTATAATACTACTCCTGCTATTGTACCAACAGACACAATTTTAGTTACTAACATTAAAATACCTGCTGATATTATACAAATTAATGCTATTTTATGATTTAGTAAAAATGCAGTTGTAAATGCAACAACAACACCTTTTCCACCTTTAAATCCATAATATATTGGATATACATGTCCTATAACAGATGCTAGTACAAATGCAGACATAATACCTGTAGAATAAAGATCCTTACTAAATATATTACATAGAGCAGTAATAATTCCAAAACTCAATAAAACTTTCATGACATCTAAAGCAACTACAACTGTTCCAGTTAATCTTCCAAGTACTCTCATAGCATTAGCACTACCAGCATTTCCACTTCCAAGTTTTCTTATATCTTGACCTGTTTTTTTCTTACAAACAATTATAGCCGGATTTATACTACATATAAAATATGTTACTAAAAAAACTACTAATGTAAACAAACTCATTTTATCACCTAAATTTCTTTTTCATTTCTTTCACGAGTAATCATTCTTATTGGTGTTCCTTTAAAGTTAAATTGTTTTCTCAAATGATTCTCCAAATATCTCAAATATGAAAAGTGCATAAGTTCTTTATTATTAACAAATACCACAAACGTTGGAGGTGTAACTCTAACTTGTGTCATATAATAAATTTTTAATCTTTTACCTTTATCTGATGGTGGTTGAGTTATTGCAACAGCCTCAGATAATACATCATTTAACATTGATGTTGGTACTCTTAAATTGTTATTTTTATAAACCTCATTTATAAGTTCAAAAAGCTTGTTAACTCTTTGACCAGTAAGTGCTGATATAAACATAACTGGAGCATATTTTAAGTACGCTAATTTATCATAAACTTGTTTCTTATAATTTTCTAAAGTGTTTGTTTCTTTTTCAACTAAATCCCATTTATTTATAACAATTATAACCGCTTTTCCAGCTTCATGGGCAATTCCTGCAATTTTTTCATCTTGTTCTGTTACTCCCTGAGTAGCATCAATCATTATAAGACATACATCTGCTCTCATTATTGCAGCTTGTGCTTTTATAACAGAATACTTTTCTAATTCTTCATATACTTTATTTTTTCTTCTTATTCCTGCTGTATCTATAAAAATATATTTACCATAATCATTTTCAAAATGAGAATCAATAGCATCTCTTGTTGTTCCTGCAATATCTGAAACTATTACTCTTTCTTCATTTAAAATTTTATTTACTAAAGATGATTTTCCTGCATTTGGTTTACCAATTATTGCAACTTTTATAGCATCTTTTTCATCAATATCCTCATTAACGTTTTCAAAGCTATCATAAACTGCGTCAAGTACCTCACCTATTCCAAGTCTCTTTCCAGCAGAGATCGGATATACTTCACCTATTCCTAAGTTATAAAATTCATAGAATTCTGCAGGTGGCTCTCCAACTCTATCACACTTATTTGCTGCAACAATAATTGGCTTATTAGTTCTTCTTAACATCTTTGCTACTTCTTCATCAGCAGCAGTAATACCAGCTTTTACATCTACCATAAATACTATAACATCAGCAATATCTATAGCAAGTTCTGCTTGTCTTCTCATCTGTTTTAATATAATATCATCAGATTCTGGTTCTATACCACCAGTATCAATTACTTGAAATGTAGTTCCCCTCCAAGTACAATCAGCATAAATTCTATCTCTTGTAACACCTGGCACATCTTTTATAATTGCAATTTTCTCACCAGCAAGTATATTAAAAAATGTTGATTTTCCTACGTTTGGACGGCCTACTACAGCTACTACATTTTTTGACATAATAATTTTTTCCTTCCTTAAACTGTTATATTATATTTTATCATCTTTTTACATAATTGTCAAAATTAATTCTTAAATTGGATAATTTACTTGAAAAATAATTTTATTCAATTTATAATTAACTATGTGAGGTGATTTAATTGAGTAACAAATTAAAAACTTTGGTTATCACTTTATTGTTTATCATTTTCTTTAGCGCAGGTGTTATTCTTACCTACTTTTACTTAAAAAAAGACGCTAAAAACGATGTTATAGATAACAATGTAAGTAATATAAATGATAATAATAAATATACTGAAGACAATTTAAAATTTAAATCAGAATACGAAGGATTAAATGATGATTTAGACGAAGATGGTAATAAAAAATATGTTGAAGTTTCAATTCCTGAAAACAATCTAATTAAATATACTACAGCAGAGGAAATAAAAAGTTTATTTGAAAACAATAAATCAGCTATAATATATTTAGGATTTGAGTCTTGTCCTTGGTGCAGAAATGCAGTTCCAGTTTTAATAGATGCTTGCAAAGAAAACAATGCTTCAGAAATCTATTACATGAATATTAAAGATATAAGGGATAAAAAAATACTTGATGAGAATAAAAAGGTTGTAACTGAAAATGAAGGAACTGAAGAATATAAAACTCTATTAGATTTGTTTAAAGATGATATTGATGTATACGATGGACTAAATGATAACTCAATAAAAAGAATTTATGCTCCAACTGTTTACTTTATAAAAAATGGCAAAATAGTAAAAAAACATGTAAGCACAGTAGATTCTCAAGAAAATCCAAAAGAAAAACTTACTGATGAACAAACAAATGAATTAAAAAATATTTATAAAGATGGTATTACTAAAATGTCACTAAATGATCAAAATCAATTCGTATGTGATGAAGATAGAAATTGTTAAAATAAAAACTTATAAAAATAAAAAACTAAAGCTCACTTATATAAGATGAACTTTAGTTTTTTTGTATTAATTTTTATAATTTTATTTTTAAAGTCACAGGACAGTGATCACTTCCTAAAACTTGATCCAATATTTCAGCCTCTTCTATTTTATTTTTCAATGAATCAGATACTAAAAAGTAATCTATTCTCCATCCTACATTCTTTTCTCTAGCATGTCCCATATAAGACCACCAAGAATAAGCATCTGTTTTATCAGGATATAGGTATCTAAAAGTATCTATAAATCCTGAATTTAAAAGACATGTCATTTTTTGTCTTTCCTCATCTGTAAAGCCAGCATTATGATGGTTTGTTTTTGGATTTTTTAAATCAATTTCTTCATGAGCAACATTCATATCCCCACACACAATAACTGGTTTATTTTTTTCTAATTTTTTTAGATAATTTCTAAACTCATCTTCCCAAATCATTCTGTAGTCAAGTCTTTCAAGTTCTCTTTTAGAATTTGGAGTATAAACATTAACCATATAGAACTTTTCAAATTCTAAAGTTATAACTCTTCCCTCCAAGTCATGTTCTTTTATTCCAATTCCATAATTTACACTTACTGGTTTCTTTTTACTAAAAATCGCAGTTCCAGAGTATCCTTTCTTTTCAGCACAATTTAAGTAAACATTATATCCTTCAAAATTCATATCAGCTTGTCCTTCTTGCATTTTTGTTTCTTGAAGACAAAATATATCTGCATCTATACTATCAAAAAATTCTTTAAATCCTTTATTTAAAACTGCTCTATATCCATTTACATTCCATGAAACTAATTTCATACTAAATCTCCTTTTTTTATTTAATTTTACTTTAACATTTTAACCATGTCAAGTTTCGACGTATTAATTTTAAAATTTGATATAAACTAATATAAAAGGAGTTTTCATATATGAAGAAAAAAACTAACTTTATAACTTTTATATGTTTCATATTTTTAATAATTTGCTACATTTTAACATAAAATTAAATGAAAAACGCCAAGTTTTAAACTTGACGTTTTTTTCTTACATACTTGAAATCTTTATTTGCATCTTTTTCTCAGAATGTTCATTTTTTATGCTGAAATTCAAACGAATTGACTCATCTTGCTTTCTAATTTCTTCAAGGGAATCTTTATTTATTTTAAAATCTTTGAAAGTATAGCCGTAGTTTTCTATTGAAAATACTTCCGTTACCTTTGTCATATTGACAGAATAGAAAATTTTAGTCATATCCCTTGGTATTATATATATGTTTCCTCTGGATGAGACATATATATATGGAAGTTCAAAAAGAAGCTCTTCTACTTCCTCCGGAATCTCATATCCTTTGCCATACAAATCTACTGCAAATCCCTTTTTGACCACTCTTTGATCTGTAGAAATCAGTAAATTAAAGCTATCTAGCTCAATTTTCTTAATATCAAGATTAGATACTCTTATCTGAGCCATCCAATCATTGATATCTTCATCGTTTGGAAGTTTGTACCATGCAATTGGAGCCTCATGCAAAACGTATGATATAGAATCCCACACATCCGCAATATATGGGCATCTGAAAATTCCACAAGATGCATCTTTGTACTCCTGAAGCCGAGTTTCTGGCTCTACCGTAAGAAAATCTTTTGGAAATTCAGTTACCAATTCAAGTTCTCTCATAATGTTTTTTCCTCCTAAGTTTTATTGGATTTTATAAAAATCTTCTTAATAATTTTAACACGGTTATTGTTTTATGTCAAGTTTTATTAACTTATCAAATGTTAAAAAGCCAAGTTGCCATTGTAAAATATATAAAAACTGAACAAGTATCAACTATTGTGCTTATTAATGGAGCTGCCATTATTGCTGGATCTAATTTCAATTTTTTAGCAAGTATTGGTAATATACATCCTAACTGTTTTGCAAGTATAATTGTAAAAATTAGAGAAACTGCTACTACTATAGATAATTTTATATCCTTGTAAATTAAAAATATTCCTGTTCCCATTATTGTCGCTAAACAAACACCAACTAAAATAGCTATTCTTAATTCTTTAAACATTGCTTTTAAAATATCTCTTGGCTTTATCTCTTCTACAGCAAGTCCCCTTATTATTAAAGTAGATGCTTGTGAACCAGAGTTTCCACCAGTACCCATAATTAAAGGAATAAATGATACTAAAATTGGTAAAGCAGCAAACGCTTCTTCATAACTTGTTATAACTGAACCTGTTATCATTGCAGAAACCATTAAGAATAATAACCACACAATTCTATTTTTAGCATGTTTTAAAACTGAAGTTTTAAAATAGCTATTGTCTGATGGAGTTACAGCACCCATTTTTGAAAAGTCCTCAGTATTCTCTTCTTTTAATACTTCTAATGCATCATCAAATGTTACAATACCAACTAACTTTTCTTCAGTATCCACAATTGGCAAAGCTAAAAAATTGTATTTTTGAAGCTTTCTTGCAACAACTTCTCTATCATCTAGTGTATGTGATTTTATTATTTTTTTAGTCATTAAGTCTTTTATAAGTACTTTTTCATCTGCTAATAACAAATCTCTTATTGATACTAATCCTATAAGCTTTCTAGTTTTATCTAACACATAACAAGTATATATAGTTTCTTTATTCATTCCTTCTTGCTTTATTTTTTCTAAAGCTTGTTTTACTGTTATATTTTCCTTTAAGTCTATGAATTCATTTGTCATTATGCTTCCTGCACAATCTTTTGGATAGCTTAAAAATTGATTTATAATCTCCCTTTCCTCTTTAGGAATTGTTTGAAGAATCCTTTTTACCACATTTGCAGGCATTTCTCCTATCATATCTACAGTATCATCTGTATATAATTCATCCAAGACATCTTTTAATTCTTTATCATTTAAAGCTTTTATTAAAGTTTCTTGAACCTTATGACCCATTTCAGAAAAAACTTCTGCCGCCCTATCTTTTGTAAGAAGTCTGAAAACCAAAAGCATATGTTCAGACTCCAGTTCTTCAAGCACATATGATATATCCTTCTCATTACATTCTTGTAAATATTCTTTTAATTCTTGAATTTTCTTTTCTCTAATGAATTTTTCTATTTGTGCTTTCATATTTGCCTCCGTTAATATTATCTAAAATTACTATATTCTTCTCTTCTTTCAAATACATCTTTAATGTCAATACTCTTCATTCTAGCTTTTAGTAAAATTTTTCTTCCTTCTGCATTCTTTGTAAACACTAAGTCACATTTACCAATCTTAGATTCAAAATAAGCTTTAAATACTTCAGCATATTCTTTCTTTTGGGATAATACAGTTGGAACATTATAATAATCGTAAATATCTTCTAACTTTTTATTAAGTCTTGTTATAATATATCTTTGATTTATAGTCTTTGATAAAACTTCTTCTATTGAATCTATAAATAAATTATTTTCCTTATCAGTAGCTCCTCTCAAATATATATTAATTCTACCAAGTTTTGAACCCTTTTTAACCACTACATTAATTCTTGATATTCCAGTAGTTATAAATTTACATCTATATAAAGAATTTAATACAACTCTTCCAAGTGCTTCTAAATTTTTATTACCTGCACTAAGTCTTTTAATCTTAATAAATTTAATTAAAGTATATATTCCTAAACCAATTTCTATAGGCCATAGTAAGAACTTTAATTTCATTTTAAAGAATATAAGTCCTATTAAAAGCATAAAGAATATGATAGCAAAAATTACAAATTTAGTATCAACAAACCAGGCTTTTTTCATTTTATGGCTTTCTTCTTCAATTTCAATTTGTTCTATTACTCTAGAATCATCTTTAGAAGTAATTGTTGCACTTTTCCATCTGTCATACATTTCTTCTCTTTTATTTGAGTTCTCTTTCATATATTCGTTTAGATATCTTACTCTTTCTTGTGTAAAAGGTGGTCTTACTTCTTCTAATCTTTCAATACCACTTTTTATAGTATTGGTTTTATATCCAACTCCTGTAAATGATTTAAATCTTCTCTTTAGCATTTCATAATCTGCATTATCAATCTCAAGGCCATTATCATTTTCATCAAGTACGCAAACTAAGTGCCATATGTTAGCAGTTTTTCTTGGATCTTTACTAACTCTTATTGCTCTACCTCTCATTTGATTTGATAGCATATATGATCCAACAAAACTAGCTAATACAAGTGAGTTTATACTTGGTTCATCCCATCCTTCTCCTAAAAGAGATTTTGTACCAATTATAATATTTATTTCACCAACTGAAAATAGTTTTGATATAAGTGCCATAACTTTATTTTTCAAAGAATCTGGTACTAAGACAACTGAATATTCTCTATCAATCTCTAAGCTACTAAACTTAAGCTTAGCAGTATCAATTCCGTGAGCCACACAAAGTCCATATAAATTTTCTTCTTTTGATTTAGGAATAATAAACATCGCTCCTGTAAGAATTGCTAAGTTAATACCCGGATGAGTTTTTCTTATAGAACAAAATATTGGCATAGCTCCTAGTTTATTTATCTCAACATTTTCAGCATTTAAATACTCTTTCCTTATATAATCTGTTAGTATAACCATTCTAAGTTTTTCTTTTAAGTTATCTGATTCTATTTTTACTATTTCATTTATACTATTTAGCTTTCCAATACTATTTGTAAAATACTTTTCTAAAACTTTATTATTCGTAAATGATAATACCTTTTTTTCTATTATACCAATTGAATTAAACTTTTTTTCTATTTCACTTATACAGTTTTCATACAATTCATAATTTTTTCTATCTAAAATAATCACATTATTTAGTAATATTTCAAACCATTTAATATTAAATTCTGGTATCTTAGAATTATGACCTAGTACTAAAATATTATCTTTTGGTATGCTCTCACCCTTATGATTAAGAAAAACAAGCATACTACTATAATATTCAACATTATTTAGAAGTTCTTCCTCGTAACTAAAAGGATCCTTAATAAATTTATGATTTCTTATAGCTTCCAAAAATTCTTTATTATTTTCTATTTCAAGTAGTATCTCATTTAACTTTTGTTTATACTCGCTTACTTTTTTTCTCTCATCTTCTGTTGGATAATTAAAATAAACATAATCTTGATGAGGACACAAATTGTCTGCTGCTACAAGTTCTGGCACAGATATTGTTGCATCTATATCACCACAAAGTCCAACATACTTTTGCCACGTAGAATATTCTACATCATATGGTGGTGTTGCTGTAAGAGATACTATCTTTTTATCGCTTATTTCTGCTAAAACCTCAGACAAGCTTTTCCACCACTCAGATTTTAAGTGATGAGCTTCATCAAGTACAAATGTAGATATATTTTTTCCTTTTAAACTTTCTACTAAATTATAAGTGCTTACTACACTTTGTGGTTCTGATTCTTCCTTTTCAATTTCAACATCATCACTATCTACTACATCTAAATCATTAGCCTTTAAGACTTGCTTTTTATATGCATAATGAAGTGCTTGATATGTTACTACATTAAATGCTTTTAAATCATATATATTTGTACTTATATAATTTGGTACTTCCTTTAAGTCAGTGAAAAGAGATACAAATCTATCTATCCATTGATTTTTTATTGTCACTGTAGGAGCCAATATCATAAGAGGTTTATTTAATCTTCTTGCAAGTTCTAATCCTAAGACTGTTTTACCAGATCCTGGAGCTGCAACAACATTTACTTTTCCATCTGCCAAATATTTATTAGCCTCATCTAAAACCCTCTTTTGATAAGGTCTCCATGAATATTTAAATTTTACTGTTTCATCAAACATCTTTCTCCACCTCAAAAAAATCTATTATTTTGTTTGCTATCATATCGCCATTATCATAATGAACAAAGTGATTATTTGTATCTATTGTTATAAGTCTTGATTCACTATAATATTTCTTTAAATTCTCATTTGCTTTTTTATTCTTATCGGTACAAAACATAATAGCTTTCTGCTTTCTTACTTTCATTCCATGTTTTATTATATATAAATCGTCATCTATACTATCTAGTTCACTTTTAATATTTCTATTTGGCATACTATTTTCTATAAAACTAATTGCTTGATTTTTTATTTTTGTTGGAACATCCTTAACTGAATATATCATTTTATCTATTAATTTCTTATTGTATTTTTCTCTTAATTTAGTTTGGCACATTCCAAAATAAATTCCATACATAAATTTAGTTTGAATACTTTCAAACTTATTTAACATTTCAAAATCTAATAAAGCTATTCCTTTTAAGTTTAATCTTTGAGATAATACTACTGAGTATATAGCTCCTAACGAATGTCCTAACATAATAACATTTTTAGAATCAATTCCTAATTTTATTAAAATACAAGTCACTTCACTAGCAAAACTTATTGCATCTCTTTTACTACTAGTAATTTGGCTTTTTCCATATACTGGTCTATCTATTATTATACATCTATAGTGCATGGATAATTTTTGAGCCAAATTATACATATCAAGTAGTGGATATGGAGTTCCAAAACCAGATACCATTAATATTACTTCATTTCCTGTTCCAAACTCATAATAACTAATTTTGCTATTTTGAACTAATATAGAATCTTCCTTATACATAATAATCATACTCCTCATAGAAGTGTATCATATCTTGACAAAATGAGCAATGTAATTAATTAAATTATTATTAAGAAAATATAAAAAAAGAAGTTACCAATTGATAACTTCTAATAATTTTTTATTTACCACATCACTAAATAGCTCTTAATATTGATATAAATTCATCAGTAATGTGTGAAAAATTATATCTTTGTTTATTGATCTTTATGATTGCCTCTTTAGCCCTAGCAATAACAATTATGTTTTTTAATTCCACAATATTTCCTAATATAAGGCTCATATCTGTAGTTATATTTTCGCTTGCAGCAATCATTGTAATTAGCCTTCTTTTACTTGCAGCGGCAAACTTTTCAGCTTTTTCAGATTGATATCCTACTTCATCCTTATAAAGTTGTACAACTATCTCATCATTCCACTCTATTTCTACGTTTTTTTCAGTAATTACATTCATAATGAACTCCTAAGTCTTAAATTTAACCCCCAGCAAATGCCAAGGGTATATAATGTACAGCTTGTATAAATTATTTCACATTGAAACCAAGTTCTTCGAATTTTTCCTTAACCTTGTCTCTGGTAAAGTTCTCATCATCAGAAGAAAATTCAAGGTCAAATTCTTTTATCTCCTTTTTTTCAAGGGCTTTCTTTGTTGCCATTACTACTTCTATGTCCGAAGTTATTTTATCAATTCTTTTCGAACCGTAAACAGCCAGCTCTTTTTT
>CAJLBR010000003.1 GCA_905204915.1 uncultured Clostridium sp. | reverse complement strand
AGTTCAGACGTGTGCTCTTCCGATCTGATGCTTTTTCGATCATTCTTTTAACCATTTCACCACCAACAGAACCAGCTTGTTTAGATGTTAAATCACCGTTGTAACCTTGTTTAAGGTTAACACCCATTTGTGAAGCAACTTCCATTTTAAACTTATTTAAAGCTTCTTTAGCTTGTGGATTTTTGCTTGATGCCATATTAATTCACCTCCATGTTTAATTATAATTTGTGCAGCACAAGAAATTTTATTCATAATTTTTAAAAATAATTTAAGAAAAAACATATATGGCATTTATTGACAATTTTTTTAGTATGTAATAAAATCAGTTTGTAGGCTTTTTTTTCAAATATTAATATATGAGGAGAGATAGAAATGGTTGAAATGGTCAGAACTAACAAATATGTTGTTAATTTAATGTATAGCTACAAAATACGGTGTGAAGATGGAGTTTTAAACTTGCTAGATTGGAATGACAAAGTCGTGATAGAAGATATTGAAAGATTTAGTCTTGTTGAAATGGAATCAAAAATTTATTTATTTTTGGAAACCAAATTAAGGAGTACATATTACATTTATGAAATTTCTTTAAAAGGAATAAAACAGCTTTTTATGATAAGACTAAAATCTGATAATGCTATGGATAATTTTTATATTGGAATAAAATCTAAATTTGATGAATGCTTAATAAAACTTAATGACTTTACTCAAATACTGGTTCCAAATAAGAAAACATATCCGGATAATAAGATAAAAGAATATATTTTGGAACTCCAGAAGGAAAAGAATTGCAACTTAGGTATTTTGGTTTATGGTTCTACTTTTGATTTTATTGACTACACAAATTTATTTTCTGGCATTATTATTTAGTTGTTTATATATGGGAAAATGGAATTTACTATTTTCTCATATTTTTATTGTAAATTATTAAAATATCTGATACTATAACTATAAGGATGTGGAAAATGTGGATAAAAATACTGTTTTATTAAATCATGCAAATAATATAAAAAAGGTTGTTGTCACTAAAATGAAATTTGATAAGCATGAGTCTGAGAAAGTATCTAGAAATTTGGGAAATAGATATATAGAGATATGTCGTGGTAGAGGAATAAAGAATTCAACATTTGAAAAGAGAATTAGTCAAAAATCTTTTGAACTTAATAACGATTTAACTGGAATATTTGATGATAGCTCACATTTTGTAACTCGAGATCTAGCAGATGTATTTAGTGACGAAAAAAAATCTATAGGCAAAAAATATGATAAAGATAAAAAAGAAAATGAAATTAATAGTGGACTAAGTAAATATTCTGATAGTTTAGAAAACGAACTAGATAGATTACTATACAGCTTGAAAATGCCAGATTCTAAAGCATCATCACTAAAACTAGATATAAAAAATATGTTTAAAAATGTTGTGGAAAAAACATCTGGAGAATTAATGCAATATGATTCAAAAATGACTAATACACTTATTAATTATATAAATACAGAGCTTGAAACCTATCAAAAAGAACTAGCTGATATGAACGGAAAAGATGGTAAGGAACAAAATAGTTTTTTAAACACGCTTAAAGATCAAGTAGTAGAAGATAAGGAAGTAGCAAAAAAGGATATCAATATTTCACAAGATAGTGAAATAGAACATAAAAACAAAGAAACTCATGAAAAAGATAATGATATCCAATGTAAGTAACATAATAAAAGAGGCGAATTTATTTCACCTCTTTTGTCTGCTAACTTAAATTACATTTGAGAAGCAGCCTTTTCTATCATTTTTTTAACCATCATTCCTCCGATAGAACCAGCTTGTTTAGAAGTTAAATCACCATTGTAACCTTGTTTAAGATTTACACCGATTTCGTTTGCAACTTCCATTTTAAATTTGTTTAAAGCTTCTCTAGCTTGTGGATTTTTGCTTGATGCCATATTAATTCACCTCCATTTAGTAAAACAAAATTTAACATGTTTTACACTAATAATTTGTGTATATTAGAAAATAAAATACTGGAAATTATAGGAATTTATATAAAACTTAAAGAAATGCCGGAAAATAGCCTGTTTCGACAAAACTCGATGAAAAAAGAAATACAAAAAATATTGATTTTTTTAAAAAAATTATATATAATTGTCTTGCGTTATAAAAAAGAGTAAAAAATAAAGGTTGTTTTTATGAGTGAAAAAACAAAAGTTATGATTGTTGATGATAATAAAGAATTTGTTAAGTTACTAGCAATGTATATAAATTCTCAAAATGATATGGAAGTGGTAGCTACAGCATATGATGGTGTGAAAGCAGTTTCAACTATAAAAGATTCAAATCCCGACATATTGTTATTAGATATAATTATGCCAGAGAAAGACGGATTATCTGTTCTTGAAGATATGGTAAAAGATAGTGAACTTAAAAAACCTACTACAATTGTAATGTCTGCAATAGGACAAGAGAAAATTACTCAAAAAGCTATAGCTTTAGGTGCTGCATATTATGTCGTAAAACCATTTGATATGGCTACATTAGTAGATAGATTAAGAGTACTTATTGATGATAATACTTTGTCTAATGAGTATATTACTACTTATACAAAGACTACAATAAATAGTAGTAGAAATTCATCTACTCCGCTTGAAGTAAGAGTTACAAATATAATTCATGATGTAGGCGTACCAGCTCATATTAAAGGTTATCAATATATAAGAGAGGCAATATTACTTTCAGTTCAAAACGAAGAAATAATAAATGCTGTAACTAAAACATTATATCCAACTCTTGCAAAGAAATTTAATACAACTCCATCTAGAGTTGAAAGAGCAATAAGACATGCTATAGAAGTAGCTTGGAATAGAGGACAAATTGAAATGCATGACAAAATATTTGGATATACTGTAAATTCTAATAAAGGCAAACCAACAAACTCTGAATTTATTGCTATGATTGCTGATAAGTTAAGACTAGAAGATAAAACAGAAATAATAGCTTAAATTTTTTAAAGAATGCTTTATGTTTATTATGTATGAATAATAAATATGAGGTGTTTTTTTATTTTTTAAAATAACCTTTAAACCCTGCTGCTTTCTTGACAAATCCACCAAATAATAGTAAAATAAGATAGAATAATTGTATTCTATTGAAAGGTATTTTTATGAAAACAAATAAAGAAAATAATTTATTAGATATTAAAACATTAGCAGTAAAATTGTTGTATATAGGAACAATAATTATAATTGTTTTATGTATTTCTATTTTTAACAAAGATAATTCACTTATATTTATTATATGTGCAATAATATCTGCACTTGTATCTGTATATTTTTGTGTAAATGAAATAACTACTAGAAAAGATAAAATAAAACAAATGCAAACTAGTGTTGAAAAGACATTTCAAGGTAATTTAAATTCTGTAGATATACCGATGCTTATGCTAGATGATTCTAATAATATTATATGGCAAAACAATAAAGCTAAACATTTAGTTTCAAAGGAATTAGTATATGAAATTTCTTTAAAATTAGATAAGGATTTAAAAGAAAATAAAAAAGCTAAAACTAATGTTAAAATCCATAATGAGGAAATATATGAAGTTTTAGCAAATAATATAAAAATTTCAGAAGATGAATTTATTTTTATGACTCTTATAGATAGAACTCTACAAGAAAAATTGAAAATGGATTTAGAAAATACTAAATTGTCTATAGGAATCATTTTTATAGACAATTATGAAGAAACAATGCAAGGACTAGATGAAATATCAAAAGCCGAAATTGCTTCTAAAATTTCTAATGAAATTAAAAGTTGGGTAAATGAAGTAAAAGGTGTAATTACTAAAATAGATAAAGATAAATTTGTATTTTTCGTTGAGAAACAATATGTTGATATAATGGAAAAGAATAAATTTAACGTTTTAGAAAGAGTTAGAAATATAACTGATAAAACTAAGTTACCTATTACTGTATCTATAGGTATGTCATATTCTGAAGATACATTAAATGATAGATATATTGCAAGTTCTTCCGCGTTAGATATAGCTCTTGGAAGAGGCGGAGATCAAGCTGTTATAAAAAAAGATAAAAAATATGAATTCTTTGGTGGCGCAAACTTAAGTGTCGAAAAAACAAGTAGAGTTAGAGCCAGAACTATAGCATATGCCCTAAAAGATACAATGGAAAAATCAGATACAATATATATAATGGGACACAAAAATAATGATATTGACTGTATTGGTGCTGCTGTAGGTCTTTCTAAAATAGCCAAATCTTTGAACAAAGATGTACATATAATAGTGGATGCAAAGTGTAATTTAAGTACAAAAACAGTTATTAATCGTATAAAAGCTCAAGAAGGTCATGATAACTTATTTATAAGTAAAGATGACCTAAAGAAACAAGATTATACTAATGCATTGCTTATTGTTGTAGATACACATAAGAAAACTTATGTTGCTTATCCAGATTTAATAGATGAGTTTGAAAAAATAGTTATAATTGATCATCATAGAAGAGGGCCTGAATTTATTGAAAATGCACTTCTTACATATCATGAAATATACGCATCATCTACTTGTGAGTTGGTAACTGAAATATTAACTTATTTAGATGACGTTGAATTGACATCTGAAGAAGCTGAAAGTCTTTATGCTGGAATTGTAATTGATACTAAAAACTTTACTTTTAAAACAGGTGTTAGAACATTTGAAGTAGCTGCATATTTGAAAAAGTATGGTATAGATTTAACTGAAGTAAAACAATTATTCCAAAGTGATTTTGAAACGTATATAGCTAAAGTTGATATTGTAAAAAATGCTGAGATTATAAAAGGCCAAATAGCTGTGTCAACTTGTGAAGAAGAACATAGTGAAATGCCAATAATTGCTGCACAGGCTGCAGATGAGTTACTTAATATTTCTGGTATACTTGCATCCTTTGTTCTATGTAAGGTTGATGATGTTGTAATGATATCAGGTAGATCTCTTGGTGATATAAATGTTCAGGCAATACTTGAAAAAATTGGAGGTGGAGGTCATTTGACTTTTGCCGGAGCGCAAATTGCAGGAATAAGTGTAGATGAAGCTAAAGAAAAACTTTTAAAGGAAATAGATGAATATTTTAGTAAAGGATAGAGGGGATTTTTATGAAAGTTGTACTAAATAAAGACATAAAAGGAATAGGAAAAAAATTACAAGTTATAGAAGTTAGTGAAGGATATGCAAGAAATTATCTTCTACCACGTAAATTAGCAGTTATAGCAGATAATAAGAATCTAAGTGAAGCTAAATCTAAGGTTGAAGCTCAAAAGTTTAAAAAAGACACAGAAAGAGAAGAAGCTTTGCAAATAAAAGAAAAAATAGAAAAAACATTTATAGAATTTAGAGAAAAGCAAGGCAGCGGAGGCAAACTTTTTGGTAGCGTTACAGAAAAAGAAATTTCTGAGAAGTTAAAAGAGAAAATAAACATAGAAGTTAGCAAAAAGAAAATATCCTTAAAAGTTCCTATAAAAAATGTAGGAAATTATGTTGCTGATATAAAATTGTACGAAGGAGTAAATGCAAAATTAAAAATAGTAGTAATTGGAATGTAGGTGTAAGCTTTGGAAAATGAGGGAATAATAAAAGTACAACCAAATGATATAATTGCTGAACAAGCAGTCCTTGGTTCAATGCTTGTAGATAAAGACGCAGTAATTGCTGCAATTGAAATGTTAAAACCAGACGATTTCTATAGAGAAGATAATAAAGAAATATATGCTGCTATGCTTGAATTATATAATCTTGGTAAGCCGATAGATATGATTACTTTAAAAGAACAACTTATATTGAGAACCACATTAGAAAAAGTAGGTGGAATATCTTACATAGCTACTTTAATTGATACTGTACCAACTACATCGAATATAGAAAACTATGTTAAAATAGTTGAAGAAAAATCGGTGCTTAGAAATTTAATAAAAACAGCCAATGATATTATTAAATTAGGATATGAAGGCAGTGAAGAAGTAGATACTGTAATAGAGCAAACTGAGAAAAAAATATTTGATCTAGTACAAAATAGAAATTCAAGAGGGTATGCTAGCATCAAAGAGGTTTTAATAAGTACTTTTGATGAACTTGAAAAGAAATTTCAAAATAAAAGTAAAATTTCCGGAATTGAATCTGGTTTCATAGATCTTGATGCAAAAACTTCAGGACTTAACCCATCAGATTTAATAATAATTGCTGCAAGACCAGCCATGGGAAAGAGTGCATTTGTATTAAATATTGCAAATTATGTGGCACAACATATGAAAACTCCTGTTATGATTTTTAACTTGGAAATGTCAAAAGAACAGGTTGTAAACAGAATACTTTGTAGTGAAGGCGAAGTAGACAGTATGAAATTTAGAAATGCTGACCTTGATTCTGAAGATTGGTTAAAATTAGGAGAGGCAAGTGGAAGATTATCTGAAGCACCTATATATGTTGATGATACACCAGGCCTTAGTTCTGCTGAGCTTAGAGCAAAATGCAGAAAAGCCAAGATAGAAAAAGGAATAGGACTTATTATAATTGACTACTTGCAGCTTATGGAATCAAAAGTTAAAAGTTCTTCAAGACAACAAGAAGTTTCTGAAATAAGTCGTTCTTTAAAAATACTTGCAAAAGAACTTAATGTTCCAGTAATTGCATTATCACAATTAAGCCGTGCTACCGAATCTAGAACAGATCATAGACCAATGCTTAGTGATCTTCGTGAATCAGGATCTATCGAGCAGGATGCTGATATAGTAATGTTTATTCATAGAGAAGACTATTATGAAAAAGAAACAGAAAAACAAAATATTGCAGAAATAATAATAGCTAAAAACAGAAGTGGTTCTACTGGTACTGTAGAACTTGCTTGGCTTCCACAATATACAAAATTTGCTAATTTATATAGGGGACCTGAACAATGATAAATAAAGATAGTAAAAATATAACTGATTATATTATAAAAGAAGTAGGAGAAACAATAGTAAGTCAAAATTTAATTGAGGATAATGATAAGATTGTTGTAGCTGTTTCAGGTGGACCTGACTCAATTACATTACTAGATGTATTGGTTAAGTTAAAACGTGAGTTAAACATTAATTATGAAATTATAGTAGCACATGTAAATCACATGATAAGAGAAGAATCAGAAGAAGAAAAAGTATATGTTGAAAACATGTGTAAAAAATATGGAGTTGAGTTTAACTACCTAAAAACAGATGTTAAAAAGATTTCTAAAATAAAAAAAATATCTGAAGAAATGGCAGGTAGAGATGAAAGATATAGATTTTTTGATGAATTGCTTAATAAAAAAAGTGCTAATAAAATAGTAGTAGCGCATAATTTGGATGATAATGCTGAAACAGTGCTATTAAATATTATTAGAGGAACTGGTATAAAAGGATTATCAGGGATGCAATATAAAAATGGAAATATAATAAGACCATTGCTAAATATTAAAAAATGTGATATATTACTCTACACTGAAGAAAATCATCTTAATCCTTGTTTTGACAAAACTAATAATGAAAATGTATATCTTAGAAACAAAATAAGAAATATATTAATACCTGAATTAAAAAGTGAATATAATTCCAATATAGTACAAAATATAATTAGGATGAGTAAATTACTTTGCATTGATGATAGCTTTTTAGAAGAATATACAAAAGGTATTCTTGATAATACTATCATTGCTAAAGAGGATAAAAGTATAACTTTCAATTTTAGTCATTTTGATAAGACACATGAGGCCATAAATAGAAGATATGTAAGATGTTTATTATCTGACTTAGATTTATTAGATGGCATTCAAAATGTTAATATAGAAGATATCTTAGAACTTTTGAATAAAAACATAAAAGGGAAAAAATATATAAAAAAAGGAAAATTTGAAGTAGTTATTTTGAAAAAAAATGTAGCTAAAATTTTTGTTGGGGAGGAAATATGAAGAAAAGAAGTATAATAAGTACATTGCTAACGTATGTTATAATAATTTTTCTAGTAGTATTTGCTATTAATTCGTTAAGTCAAAATATTTCTAGAGAAATGTCTTATACAGAACTTATGCAAAAAATTGAAAGTCAAGGAGTTTCAAAAATAACAGTTTCTAATGATAGAGAAACAGCTAATGTTGTTTTGAAAGATGAGGAAAATGTTGTAAGAATAGTAAAAATTCCTTCACCTAGTGTGTTTGTTGAGTCATTACAAACTAGAGTGGTGGCTGGAGAATTTGAACTAGATGTGGCAGAACCTTCTATGTGGGAAGTTATAGGACCACTTTTACCTAATATATTATTGTTAGTTGGTACATTAGTTATATTCATATATATGATTAAGAAAACCAATGAAGGTAATAACAAAGCCATGGAATTTGGAAAGAATAGAGCAAAAAAATTCGATAGAGAGTCCAAAACTAAAGTTACTTTTGGAAATGTAGCAGGTTTGAAAGAAGAAAAAGAAGAACTAGAAGAATTGGTTGAATTTTTAAAAGCACCAAAAAAATATCAAGAAATGGGTGCAAGGATTCCTAAGGGTGTTTTACTTGTGGGAAATCCAGGTACAGGTAAAACATTGTTAGCTAAAGCTGTTGCAGGCGAAGCTAATGTTCCTTTCTTTTCAATAAGTGGATCTGATTTCGTCGAAATGTTCGTTGGTGTTGGTGCATCACGTGTTAGAGATTTATTTAATGAAGCTAAAGCAAATTCACCTTGTATAGTATTTATCGATGAAATAGATGCTGTTGGTCGTCACAGAGGTGCAGGACTTGGTGGCGGACATGATGAAAGAGAGCAAACACTAAATCAATTGCTAGTTGAGATGGATGGATTTGCAACAAATGAAAGTATAATAGTTATGGCTGCTACTAATAGACCAGATATTCTTGATCCAGCTTTATTAAGACCTGGAAGATTTGATAGACAAATAGTTGTTGGTGAACCTGATATAGGAGCAAGAGAAGAAATTCTAAAATTACACGCAAAAAATAAACCATTTGCTAAAAACGTTGATTTTAAAATTATAGCTAAAAATACAGCAGGATTTTCAGGAGCTGATTTAGAAAATGTAATAAATGAAGCAACTTTACTTGCTGCAAGAAGAGATAGAAAAACAGTTTCTATGACAGATGTTGAAGAAGCAATGGTAAAAGTTATGATGGGACCTGAAAAGAAGAGTAAAGTTATAAGTGAAAAAGAAAGAAAACTTACTGCTTATCATGAAGCAGGGCACGCTGTAGTTTCAAGATTCTTACCAACTCATGATACAGTTCATCAAATATCTATAATTCCAAGAGGCATGGCAGGTGGCTATACAATGTATAAACCAAATGAAGATAAGAGCTACAGATCAAAATCTGAAATGAAAGAGCATATAGTATCTTTATTAGGTGGAAGAGTGGCTGAGCAATTAATATTAGATGATATTAGTACAGGAGCTTCTAGTGATATAGACAGAGCAACTAAAATAGCTAGAAATATGGTTATGAAATATGGTATGTCAGATAGATTAGGACCAATTACCTTTGGTGATAGTCAATCTAATGATGAAGTATTTTTAGGAAGAGACATTAATAATCAAAGAAATTATAGCGAAAAAGTTGCAGCAGAAATTGATGATGAAGTAAAAGATATAATAACTAGAGCATACAATTATGCTGAAAAATTGCTTAAAGATAATATAGATAAACTTCATAAAGTTGCTCAAATATTGTTAGAAAAAGAAAAGATGGATGAAAACGAATTCGAAGCAATATTTAATGAATAAGAAAAAGGGACTTAAAATCTCAATGTTAATAGTTGGGTAAAAGTTCTAAAAAATTTAAACTACAAGAAAAGTAGCAGAAATTTTCTGTTGCTTTTTTTATTTAACTTTATCGACAAAACTTGACATTTACATAATAATGTAGTAAAATATTAGAACATGGTAATTTTTTATGTCTAAAATTTTAGACGTGGTCGAGTGTTTTTAATTTTGGACAAATATTTTACAAGGAGGATTTTACTATGTCGAACGTAATTTTGCCAAAGAGCATGAGGGATGAAGAGTTCTATCTTGCAGGTGCACTGCTTTCAGTTGTGGAGGCTACTCCGGAAGATTTCTTTGAGTTTGAAAACGAAGAAAAAGAACCTAATATTCATACGGCTGAGGTAAGTGAACTGCTTGCTTCCAAACTTTCGCCTGAAGCTCGGCGTGTACTGCACATGCACATGAAGTACAATGTGTGTGAATCTTTGATTCACGAGAGCAGTACAAAAACTATTTTTGAGAAGATTGCTGAAATTGCATCTGTAATGAAGGTGCGTACAGCAGGAGTTTCGGCAGGATAAAAAATCCAGATATTATTACTCCCTTCTATAAGAAGGGAGTTTTTCTTTTAAAAAGGTCTTAAAGTATTGCACTTTAAGACTTTTTATGTTATAATGAAATAGCTTGTTTAAAGCAATTTATTTAATACACACACAAGTGGAGTCTTTTGCTTCTGCCATTATGGTTGCAAAAAGATTAAGATACTTGTGGAGGAAAAAAGAAGGAGGAATTTTAAAATGGCAATTATACCTATGAAATCATTACTAGAAGCTGGTGTACACTTTGGTCACCAAACAAAAAGATGGGATCCTAGAATGGCTCCATACATCTACACTGCAAGAAATGGAATCTATATATTAGACTTGCAAAAAACTTTAAAGAAAGTTCAAGAAGCTTACAACTTAACTAAAAAAGTTGTTGCTCAAGGAGGAACAGTTCTATTTGTAGGAACTAAAAAACAAATTCAAGAAACTATCAAATCAGAAGCTGAAAGATGTGGAATGTACTATATCAACAGTAGATGGTTAGGTGGTACTTTAACTAACTTCAACACTATTAAGAAAAGAATAGCTAGACTTGTTGAATTAGAAAAAATGGAAGAAGACGGAACTTTTGAAGTTTTACCAAAAAAAGAAGTTATCGGTTTAAAAAGAGAAATGGAAATATTAAATACAAATCTTGGTGGTATCAAGGATATGGAAAAACTTCCATCATTAATTTTCCTAGCTGACTCTAAGAAAGAATATATCTGTACAAAAGAAGCTAGAAAACTTGGAATACCAACAATTGGTTTAATAGATTCTAATTGTAATCCAGATGATGTTGATTATGTAATACCTGGAAATGACGATGCTGTAAGATCAGTAGGTCTTATAGCTGGAAAAATAGCTGATGCTATAATCGAAGCTAAAGAAGGAAACTTAACTGAAGCTGCTGATGAAGAAGTAGAAACTATGGATGAATTAGTTGCTGAAGTTGGTGTTGATAAAATAGAAAGAAAACCAAGACAAAATAGAAATAATAACAGAAGAACTGAAGATAAAAAATAATTTAGGGGGGATTTATTATGGCAGTAACAGCTGAACAAGTTAAAGAACTAAGAGATTTAACAAATGCAGGTATAATGGACTGTAAAAAAGTTTTAGTTGAAACAGACGGAGATATGAAAAAAGCAATTGAACTTTTAAGAGAAAGAGGAATTGCAAAAGCTGCTAAAAAAGCAGGAAGAGTTGCAGCTGAAGGTCTTGTTGAAGCATATATTCACAATGGTAAATATGGTGCTTTAGTTGAAGTAAATTCAGAAACAGACTTCGTATCTAATAATGAAGAATTTAAAAATTTCGTTAAAGATGTTGCAATGCATATTGCTGCAGTTGGTCCAAAATATGTAAGACGTGAAGAAATTCCAGCTGCTGAATTAGAAGAAGAAAAAGCTAGATTAAAAGCTCAATATATTGCTCAAGGAAAACCAGAAAAAGTTGTTGAAGAAAGAATTTTACCTGGTGCAATTGATAGTTATTGTGCTGAAATATGTCTTTTAGAACAACCATTTGTTAAAGATCCTGACATAACTGTTGGACAACTTTTAACAAATCTTATAGCTAAAATAGGTGAAAATATAGTTATCAGAAGATTCGCTAGATTCGAAAGAGGCGAAGGAATAGAAAAAGAAGAAACAAATTTCGCTGAAGAAGTTATGAAACAAGTAAAAGGTTAATTTTATAAAGAAAGTGTTGACTTATTAAAAAGTCAGCACTTTTTTAATATTTTTTCTAAAAAGAAGGCATAATACTAATAGGTGAAATTTATGTTAGTGATTAAAATAGTTGCTTTATCTTTGGGATCAATTGCCCTTCTTTTCATTTTAACTAAAATAATAGGAACAAGAGAAATGTCACAGCTTAGTATGTTTGATTATATCAATAGTATTACTATAGGATCAATAGCGGCTGAAATGGCTACATCTTTAGAAGATAATTTTTTAGAGCCTTTAATTGCAATGATAGTTTATGCTCTGGTTATAATATTATTGGCTTTTATATCAAATAAATCAGTAAAATTAAGAAGAATCATAAATGGAAAAACAGTAGTATTGCTAAGTGACGGTGAACTATACAAAGATAATTTTAAAAGAGCCAGACTAGATATATGTGAATTTTTGACAGAATGTAGGGTTCAAGGATTTTTTAATTTAGCTGATATAGAAGTTGCATTGCTGGAACCAAATGGTAAATTGAGTATATTACCAAAAGAAAATAAAAGGCCGGCTATACCAGAAGATTTTAATTTAAATCCTGAACAAGAAAAAACAGTTTCAAACGTTATATTAGACGGAAAAATATTATACAAGAATTTAAAAGCACTTGGTAAAAATCAAAAGTGGCTTGAAAATAAACTTAAAGAACAAAAAGTAAAATCAGTAAAAAATATATTTTTGGCTACATGTGATAAGGATGAATTATCAGTATATGAAGTAGTAAAGAGAGAAAATTTACATGATATATTTGTATAATAATATTAGGGGTACAATAATTGAATGTACCTTTTTTTAATGTTATAATTATAAACTTGCAAAACTTTTTAGTTTAATGTATAATCTTTTTGATGAGGTGATAAATTTGGAGTTCAAACCAAAATATAAGAGAATATTAGTAAAATTAAGTGGAGAGGCTATTGGTCAAGAAGATGGTAGAGGAATTGATAGTGATAAATTAGAAAAGGTAGTTGAACAAATACTAGAATTATCTAAAAAAGAAATAGAAATATCAATTGTAATAGGAGCTGGAAACTTTTGGCGCGGTAGATATGGACAAGATTACATGGAGAGAACAACTTCCGATTATATGGGAATGCTTGCTACAACTTTAAATGCTTTGGCACTTCAAGATATGTTAGAAAGTAAGGGGGCATATACTAGAGTAATGACTGCAATTGAAATGAAGCAAATAGCAGAACCCTACATTAGAAGAAGAGCAGTAAGACATTTAGAAAAAGGTAGAATTGTTATATTTGCATGTGGTACTGGTAGTCCATACTTTACAACTGATTCTGCTGCTGCATTACGTGCAATTGAAATGGAAGCTGATGTTATTTTATTAGCTAAAAACGTTGATGGGGTTTATAATAAGGATCCTAAAAAGTATGAAGATGCTAAAAAATATGAAGAAGTTACATATATGCAAACTATATCTGAAAAATTAGGAGTAATGGATACTACAGCGATTACTCTTTGTATGGAAAATAAAATTCCAATATTGGTATTTGCTTTAAATGAAAAAGATTCATTAATTAAAGCTGTATCAGGTAAAAAAATTGGTACTTTAATTGAAAAATAGGATGTGTGATTATATGGAAGAAAATCAAGATCAAATAAAATTTAAAATTAGTCCTAAATTTAACTTTTTTTATGAGATGGGTATGCCTACAGGAAGAAAAATAAGATCTTCTTTAATAGTTGGTGTGATATTCATAATTGCAACAATACTATTGTTTAGCAATAAAAATTCTATGGAGTACGGAGATACAGTTTTAATACTGAATATGACTATGTTTGATACTTTAAAATGGATTGCAATAATTGCCATAGCATTTTCATTTATAAGAGCTATATTGTGTACAGTAATTCAAAAATTGAGTTATGATCATACTACGTATACATTTTATGATAAATTTATGGTTTATGAAGATGACTTCTTAAATCAACATAAGAAAACAATACAATATGAAAATGTAAAAGAAGTAGAAATCAGAAGAACAGTATGGGATAGAATTTTGGGATATGGCGTTATTGTAATGTATACTTATGCTGAGAATAAAAGAAAAAATGGTATGGTAATTTATAGTATAAGGAATGTAAAAGAAATTTATGAACAAATCGAAAAACTTGTTCATGATGCAAGAAATGTGGCAACACCTAAAAACGTACAAATAAGTGAGCCTCAAGTAAGTCAAAACGATTCTACTGGTGACAAACCTCAAGAAGCAGAAAAAGCTGAAAAAGATTTTAAAGATAGCTTAAAAAATATAAATTAAAAATGTCGATATTACTATCGACATTTTTTTGTAATATTTGATAGAATTCCCCAAAATGACGGTAAAACGATTGACTAACTTTTTTAAAAATAGTATAATAGTGGTGTTATGGGGGTAGACAAAATGAAAAGAAATAACATATTAAAATTAGTATTATTTATATTAGTTATTGTAGGAATTTCTTATTTAGCAATATTTGGATTTCCTAACATAGTAAATAGTGCTAAAGACATAAAAACAGGTCTTGATATTAGTGGTGGCGTAAGCATCGTATATCAAGCAAGAACAGATGAAAATGTTGATGTTACAGAAGATGATTTAAATAAAGCTGTAGCAGTAATTAGAAAGAGATTAGAAGCTAAAAATATGTTTGATGCATACGTTAGAACTGATCCATCTTCATCACAAATTTATATTGAGGTACCAGCTGATATTAATGATACTTCAAAAGATCCTTTAGAAGCTGTAGAAGGTCTTGATAAAACAGCCAAAGTTGAATTTAGAGATCCAGATGGCAATGTACTTTTATCTGGAACAGATATAAAATCTGCAAGTTATAGTGAAGATCCTGTTGATAACAGTGGACTTCCATCTCCACATGTAGTTTTGGAATTTAGTGAAGAAGGTAAAGCTAAATTTTCAGAAGCAACTGAAAAATTAGTTGGAAAAACAATTGCAATTTATTTGGATGAAAACTGTTTGACAGAACCAACTGTTCAAAGTAAAATAGACTCAAACACAGCAATAATAACTATGGGAAACCAAGAAGAATATTCTGTTAGAAAAGCAAATGCAACTGAATATGCTATGCTTATAGATTCAGGTTCATTACCTTTTACTTTAGACGTAGTAAATAAAGAATATATTGGACCATATGTTGGACAAAAAGCTTTAGAAGTTAGTATTAAAGCAGGTATTGTGGTTTTAATATTAATAGCTATTATAATGACTATAGTTTATAGAATACCTGGTGCTGTTGCAAGTGTTGCATTAGTAGCATATACAGCTATTATAATTATAATAATGGCTCAAACAGGAATTAGTTTAACACTTCCTGGTATAGCGGGGCTTATATTGTCTATTGGTATGGCGGTTGATGCTAACGTTATAGTATTTGAGAGATTAAAAGAAGAACTTAAAAATAAAGTTGGACCAGCTAAAGCATTTGAAAAATGTTTTAAACGTTCTTTACCAGCAATTATAGATGGTAATATTACTACATTTATTATAGCAATATTATTGTATATTTTTGGTACAGGAACTATAAAAGGTTTTGGTATAGTATTAGCTATTGGTGTTTTAACAAGTTTATTCACAGCTTGTGTAGTTACTAAACATCTATTAAAACAGTTAATGCCTCTTGCAAATAAATCTAAATTTTTATTCGGCTTAAAAAAGGAGGTAAAATAAAATGGACTTTTTAAAACATAAATACTTATTCCTTATTATATCATTAGTTATAATAGTAGGTGGAATAACGTATGGATTAATAACAGGTTATAGATTTGACATTGATTTTAAAGGTGGAACATCTATTCAAGTAGACTTAAATGAAGAATATGACAATTCAGATATTCAAAATCTTGTAAAAGAAGTGACAAAGGAAGCTCCTTTAGTTCAAAAAGTTACTGGTGGAAACAATGCTGTTTCAATAACAACAGAAACAATATCTATGGAAGAAGTAGATACGATTGTAAGTAAATTACAAGAAAAATACCCTAATATGGGAGAAGCAAGTACAAAAAATGTTCAGCCAAATTATGGTAAAGAACTTATAAATTCTGCATTACTTGCAATTACTGTTTCTGTTGCAATAATTCTTATATATATTGCAATTAGATTTAAAACTTTAGGATTTAGTGCTGCAATCACAGCAATAATTGGTTTAATACATGATGCTGCTTTCTTAATTGCATTATATGGAATATTTAAATTACCAATTAACTCAACATTCGTTGCAGTTATACTTACTATAATAGGATATTCTATTAATGATACTATCATTGTTTATGATAGAATAAGAGAAAATAGAAAAAAAGTTTCTCTATCAAAGGATTTGAAAGAAACTATAAATTTAAGTTTATCACAAACAATAACAAGAACAATTTATACATCTTTAACAACTGTTATGGCTATAGGAACTGTATATGTATTTGCACTTGTTTATAATCAACAAGTATTAAAAGAATTTTCATTACCATTAATAATTGGTATACTTGTTGGTACTTATTCTTCAATGTTTATTTCTACTTCACTTTGGTATTTAATAGAAAGCAAAGTATCTAGTAAGAAAAAAACAAGTAAGTAAAATTTGACAATTTACATGATTTGTTATAATATAATTGTATCGAGAGGATTATGATGGAATTTTTACAAGGATTTTTAGGAGCAATTATAGGAATTACCCTAGTGATAATTATTTTAATAATTGTAATTGTTAGTAAAATAAAAAAGGCAGTAGGTGGTTCTAGTAACTTTAAATCTCTTTTGCAGGCTGCAGGAAATGCACAAAATTTAGAAATCGAAGAATATTCTAGAGTTAAAGATGTAGCAGGAATGACAAGACTTCTAGAGCCTACTATTATTAAAGATTTTCCCGATTTTAATAAAGATATTTTGTATAATAAAGTAGAAACAAATTTAAGAAAAATATTTAATGCTATAGAACAAAAAAACTATAATATAATTTTAAAAGATGATGATCTTAGATTTGTATTTCCAACTGTGAAGGAAAAAATTGAAGACTTAAAAAGTTTTGGGATGAGCGTAAAATATGATGCGGTGAATTTTCATAAACATGCAATTAAAAGTTATGAAAAAAGAGATGGAATAGCCACTGTTACTATTTCATCAACACTTGAATATTATTATGAAGAAAGTTCTACTGAAAACAAAAAACTATCTAAGAATTTTAAAGATGTAAAAAAACAAACTAGATATACAACAAAGTTTGTATATGTTTATGACGAAGCTAAACAAGAAGAATATGGCTTAGTTTTCGGTATTAGTTGTCCCAATTGTGGGGCACCACTTAAGAGGTTAGATATAGGCACATGTGAATATTGTTCAGCAGAGTATAGTACAACTCACTTGGAGTCTATTAATCTAAAAATATGGAAGATGTCTTCTTATAAAGAGGACTATAATTAGGAGGTAATTAAATGGGTTTAATTAAAGCAGCTGTAGGTGCTGTAGGAAGCACACTACATGATCAATGGAAAGAGGCCATAAGATGTGAAGATATGACAAATGATGTACTTATGGTTAAAAAAACAACACCAAATGGTGTAATTTCTAACGGTAGTACAATCATAGTTGCTCCTGGACAATGTGCAATTCTTTATGATAATGGTAGAGTTATAGAAGCAACTGCAGAAGAAGGTATATATACTTTCGATTCATCTGCTACACCATCTTTCTTTGCTGGTCAATTTGGTGACGTATTCAAAGAAATGTGGCAAAGATTTACATATAATGGTGCAACAGCTAAACAACAAGCAGTATTTTTCTTTAATACAAAAGAAATAATAAATAATTTATTTGGAACACCAGCACCAGTTCCATTCCAAGATTGGTCACATCCAATCCCAAATCAAATGACTGGAGTTATGACACCATTACGTGTTGAAGTAAAATGTTTTGGTAAATATACTTTCACAATCTCTAATCCAGCATTATTCATGAATAAAATTGCTGGTACAGCTGATATATTTACAAAGGATAAATTAGTTGATCAAATGAGATCTGAAGTTATCGCAGCTTTCCAAAATGTCTTAAATGAACTTGGAACATCAGAACATAAAGTTCCAGTATTAGAATTACCAAGTCAAACAGACGAAATTAAGAAAATCATGGATGAAAAAGTCTTTGATGCTCCTATAAGAGAAAGAGGAATTGAACTTGTAGGATTTGTTGTTGAATCTGTAACTCTTACAGACGAATCAGAAAAGAAAATTGATAATTATGAACTTAGCTCAAATTCATTTATGCAACAAGGTACACTTGTTGGAGCATATGCAAATGCTGTTCAAGATGCAGCTAATAATGCAAATGGTGCAGCAAATGGATTTATGGGTGTAGGAATGATGAATATGGCATCTAATGGAATGGTTGGAGGAACTGCACAAGCTCCATTCCAACAACAAGGATTCACAGCTGCACAAGTACAAGAACAACAACCAGCACAACAAGCAGCTCCAGTTCAAGCAGTAGTTGCTACTCCAGCATCAAATACTTGGGAATGTCCAAATTGTAAAAAACAAGTAGATGGAAATTTCTGTTCTGAGTGTGGTGCTAAAAAACCAGTAGCTCCAGTAGAGAAAAAATGTCCAAACTGTGGAACAAAAGTTGATGGAAAATTCTGTACTGAATGTGGAACAAAAGTTGAATAATAGAGATTTAAAAAGATAAGTATTAAATACTTATCTTTTTTTGTCTAAAATTATTGACTTTCTTTTCAAAGAATGCTATAATAACAATTGTCAGTTGGGAGTGTGGCGGAACTGGCAGACGCACAGGACTTAAAATCCTGCGAGGGTTAAACCTCGTACCGGTTCGATTCCGGTCATTCCCACCAAATTTTAATCTCTAAAGATGTTGAAATATCAATACTTTAGAGATTTTTTACTACAATTTTATAGCAACGCCATAAAATTTTAGTAAATATTAAAATTTATTATATTTTTATTTTTTTTCATAAAATATATGATATAATATTTGTAAATTAAAAGAGGATACGATAATGAAAAATATAATATTAGACACAGATTTATATAATGAAATAGATGACCAAATTGCCTTAGCATATGTATTAAAATCAAAAGATACATTAAATTTAGAAGCAGTTACAATTGCACCATTTACCAAAGGTGAATATAATACAAAAACGTCAATTGATAAAAGCTATGAGGTAGCTAAGAAAATATTTAAAATGTGCAATGAAGAAAATGATGAGATAATATTTAAAGGTGCTACAGAATATTTTACAAACGATTCAGACCAAACAAATGATGCGGTTAATAAAATAATAGAGATAGCTAAGAAAAATGACAAAACATATATTTTAAGCATAGGGTGCATAACTAATATTGCATTAGCAATAAAAAAGGAACCATCAATAATAAAAAAAATAGAAGTAATTTGGTTAGGAACTAATTTTTTATTTATGAAAAACAATGATTTTAATTTTAGACAAGACGTTGAAGCTGTTAGATATGTATTTGATAGTAAAGTAAAAATAACTATAATTCCAACTTATCCGGTAAGCTATGGACTAATGATTTCAAAATATGAATTAGAAAGTAGAATAAGAAATGCTAATGAATTGTGTAATTATTTTTGTGATATATTTACAGATGATTATGGTACTGAAGAAATAAGAAGAGTTATATGGGATATTAGTGTTGTAGCATATGTGATTAATGAAGAATGGTTTAAAATAATGGAAATAAGTTGCCCAAAAATAAAGGAAGATACATCATTTAAACTAACAAAATTTAGGCATAAAATAAAATTTGTTCAAAGACTTGATAGTAATAAAATATATGATGACTTATTTTCAAAAATTATGAATTGAGGTATATATGGAAGTAAAATATTATGGTGATAAAATTGAAAAAAGTACTAAAGCAATATCATTATGTGGGCCAACTCCCAGAAATAATAAAGTAACTAGTTGGAGAAAAGAAGCTTTGGATATATTGCAAAATATTGGTTATGATGGAATTGTATATGTTCCGGAGCTAAAAGATGAAACGCCAGTATTTAAAACAAAAGATGAACAGGTATCTTGGGAAAGAGAGTGTTATATAAATTCAAATGTGATATTATTTTGGGTGCCAAGAAAATTTCCGTCAATGTTAGGATTAACTACAAACGTAGAATTTGGGTATTGGCTAAAAAGTAAAAAATGCATATATGGTAGACCGGATGGTGCTTATAGAACACACTATTTGGACTGGTTATATAATTTAGAATATAATAAAAATCCAATAAACTCATTAGAAGAATTGTTAAAACAAGCAGTAAAAATGAGTAAAGGAGAGCAACTATGAAAAATATAATGATACTTGGGATATGTAGAACTGGGAAAACTACATTTTCAAAAATGATACAAAAAGAATTTAATAACTATCAAATTATAGAAGTTGACACAATCATTTCTGCATTACAAAGAACTGTTCCTAATATTCCAATTGGATTTATTCATGATAACTTAAAAGAAAATAAATTGCCTGAATTTTTAAATTTGTTTATACAAAAAAATATTAATAAAAACGGGAAAGAACTAGGCTTCATTATAAACGGAGATTCTATCTTGCCAGAAGATTTATCTAAATATTTTGATTTAAAAGATATGATTGTTTATTATTTTGTAACTGAAAAGCTAACTCCCGAACAAATTCTAGAAAATTGTAGGAAGTTTGATTCAAAAGAAGAATGGACTACTAGAAGGTCAGATGATGAATTATTAAATCATTTTACATTTTATAAAGATATAGAAAAGAAGATTATAAGTGATTGTAAGATGTATAATATAAAATGCATTGATACATCAGAAAATAGACAAATATTATTTAATCAATTATTAGATGAGGTAAAATGTGAATTGAATATATAATTTTATGTAACAGTATAAATTGTTATAAGCCTACTCCAAATTTATAAAAAGCAGATATACTTTAGTAAATTGGTTGATATTTTTAGTAATCTTTATGAGAGCCCCAAATTGTATATACCTACTTTATTGGCATCATTAGAACCACAAGTAGTTTGGGCTCAATGTCAATAGTTAGGGGCAAAATACTAAAAAAGATTGGAAACACAAAGAAAGCAACCAAAAATTTTTCTGCTGCTTTTTTTGTGGAGTTCTCATGTACAATTTACATATTTTGAAAATGAGAAATAATTACAAAATAAATATTGTTTTTTTAAATATACATTATTTAATTTTACTTTAAATTTAAAATCAAAATTCTATTCCTGAAGTCAGAAGAAATTCTTTTAATTACTTTTATCAGATTATTTTTACCTTATGTTGGTTAATTAGAATAATTGCATTTAGAGTAATTTGAAATGAATTGCTCCAATTATTGAATAATTCAACGTTTTGTTGTATAATACTTCTGTAAGTTAGTAATCTTGCCAATATGCAAGTAATAACTTTTAACAATAATTATTGTAAAGGAGGAAGAACAACGAATGTCATTTTGCCATACGAGATAGGAAAGAATGGAATGGTTGTGACAATAATTGTGAAACTTAAGTAACCCTTGTAAACAAATTTGTTAAGGAGGAAAATATGAATATTGATTTAAACAAACTCGAAAATGGAGTAAAAGAAGCAATTGCAAGCTCTGCTTTTGTTTCGACGGAAGTCCTTGAATTTTTGTCGAAGGATGAAAATTCTATGGTTCGGCAAAATGTTGCTTCTAACTTGAATGCAACTGATGTGATTTTGGATAATTTGTCGAAGGATGAAGACTCAGATGTTAGGCAAAAGGTGGCTAAAAATCCGGCTACTTCGGGTAAAACTCTAGATTATTTATCACATGATAAATTTGATAGAGTAAGATTTGAAGTCGCAAGAAATGAAAGCACTTTAAGTGAAACTTTGGATTATTTGTCTTGCGATGAAAATCCAGTTATTATAAGAAATGTAGCTATAAATAAAAACACTCTGCCTAAAACCCTTCATTTATTAAGATTGGAGTATGATTTTGGAATTAGATATTTTGTCGCACATAATGAAAATACACCAGAAGAAGTCAGAGAATATTTAAAAAATACTCTTCCCCAAAACACCTGGGCACTAATTCCGACTATAGAAATGCTTCATAATTGTTATAACTGTGAAGAAGATTATTAATTAAATCAATGGATAGCCAATGGTCTGCGTAAGCAGATTGTTGGCTATTATATATTAATAAATATTCTCAAGAATTTTGATTATTTGTATTGTAATATGTCCAAAATATGTATCACAATGAAAAAGTTGTGATTTTAAGTAAAATTTGGTATAATAGACGCATACTAATTTTTCTGTAACTTGAGAATATTTTCTCTATAGATGGTCTACATTTTATGTGGAAGAAATTAAAAGTATTTCATTGAAAAGAAAAATAGTAAGACAATAAGAAAAATTTTACAGGAGGATTTTACTATGAAAGTATTCGAAACACGAAATGTATCTGTTAAAACAAAGTATGATTCAGCAATGAAAAAATTGAGTAAAAAAGGATATTAATTAAAGAGAGTAAAGAAAGAGAAATGAATATATATCTAAAGTAAGGAGGAAAATTATGGCCAGTAGTGAATTTAACGTTCAACGGAAAGAAGATATCTTTTTTATTACATTAAGTTTTTCCATTCCTGATGCAAAGCTTACTACTTGTATATCTTCGGTACTTGATGAGGTGATAAAAAAGTATTCAGTTCCTGAAGAAAGTATAAATGACATTCATTTTTTTAAGAACGAACAAGAAGAACAAAAGCTTATATCAGTAGTAATTAAATATTGTAAATTTGATCCGTACAAACTAAAAGCTATGGATAAAGCCGAACAAATTAGATTTGCATTAGAATTCATGGGTGAAAATATTAAAAGTATATATTATGATTCAAAGAAATCAACTTGGGTAGCTAAAATAGCAGATCCTAACTATAATTTTGATCCAGATGAATATTTGTGTAAAATAGATTATACAATGAAAATATACGATGATATAAAAAAAGTTCTGGGATTTCCTGTAAATGTTAACTTTGTTTAAAATTAACTCTAAACTGTAATTATTTTATAATAGTTACAGTTTTTCTTTTTAGTAATTTTAATTCTTGTATTTGTATTAATTTATATTTGCTTAAAATATGAATAAATTGTTAGTAGTGATAAAAGAAAACAATGCTTCAATAAAAAAGTCCTATTTGGCCATTTAGAGAGCTTTAAAATGCATCTATTATTATTGTAATTTGCAAAATTATATAAAATGTGCTATAATTGTCACGCATCGATTTGCTAACCCAAAGTATAAATACTTAGGATAATATTCCAAAACAATTGAAGGAGGACTTTTTTATGAGAATTGGTTTTTACGCAGGAAGCTTTGATCCATTTACAAATGGACATTTGCATGTAGTTGCTAAATCTGCACAACTTTTTGATAAAGTTGTAATTGGAATTGGTATTCATCCTAAAAAAACTCGGAGATTTGACAAGGAGTTGATGAAAGAAGCAATTGAACAAGTACTTATCAGAGAAAAAATGGATAATGTAGAGGTTATTGTTTATGATAATCTTTCTGCAGATGCTGCTTTGGATTTTAATTCTACTTTTTTAGTCAGGGGTATCAGAAATGGTATGGACTACGAATATGAAGAAAATCTGGCATCTATTAATGAAGAGATATCCGGCCTTGATACTGTTTATATTAGAGCAGGCAATCTTGGTAATATTAGTTCGAGCATGGTTATGGAAATGCTTAGAAACAAAAAAGATGTTTCTAGATATCTTCCAAAGGAAATTTTAGAATTAGTAAATAAATAAGAAAATTAAAGAGAAGAAAATATGAGATTGTCTCACATTTCTTCTCTTTTTATTATACACCATTTCCCCAGTTAATATCTTTTTTTGTTCCATCTAATAGTGTTACGTTAGCTTCAATTCCTGCTCTGGCACCAGAAAAGCCAATGATACTATTTATATCATCGATTTTTTCACCATCAAAAGGTCCATATTTTGAATATATAACTTTTGGTGTGCTATCGTTATAATCGTTTCCAACATGTAAATCATACACGGATCCATCATTTTTTATTACTAAAAAAGTTGTCTGAACGCCACTTGAAATACTTACAGATTTTATTCTTTTAACATCAGAAGCTAGTTTTACATATTTGTCATCTGATATTTTAGTTGAAAAATAATTACTATTATCAGTATTTAAGTAATACATAAGATTTCCATCTACAATTTTAATTATAATCGTTGGATCAATTCCAAATAAATCGCTTACAGGTATACTAGCTTTAGTGATGTTATCATCATTTTCACTTTCTGTAGTTTCTTTGCTTCTTGTATTATTTAGTAGTGATTTAGTATCGCTTAGTTCTTTATTTACCTTTTCTATTTCTGTTTTATTTTGATTTAGACTAGTTTGTAGATTGTTAACTTCTTTATTTTTGTCAATAAAAAAATAAACTGATAAGCTTTCAGCTATTATAGTTGTTATTACAAATATAGTAATTATAATTTTGTATCTTTTGTTTTCCATACTATTTTCACCTCATATAAAAATATTATTATATTATTATTAAAATATGCAATATAAAAGTAAAATAATGCCGGATAATGTCTAATATATATTTTTTATTATGTATTGAAAAAACTTTCAAGGTGTGATAAAATAACGATGTTAAAATATTTAATATCATATTTTAGATGTTTTAGTTTATAGTATTTGATTTTTAGTATAATCAAATTTTAAATATTAATTTTATTTGTAGGAGGAATTTTTATGAAAAAAATGACATCAAAAGAACTTCGTAAAGCATGGATAGAATTTTATGAAAAAAGAGGACATGTTGATATTGGTCAAACTTCTTTAATTGGAGATGGAACAACTGGAGTTTTATTTAATGTAGCGGGAATGCAACCATTAATGCCTTATCTTTTAGGAAAAAAGCATCCTTTAGGAACAAGACTTTGCAATATTCAAGGGTGTGTTAGAACTAACGATATTGAGTCAGTTGGTGATTCAAGTCACGTTACATTTTTTGAAATGATGGGAAGTTGGAGTTTAGGAGATTATTTTAAAGAAGATCGTACTAAATGGAGTTATGAGTTGTTAACAGAAGTCTTTGAACTTCCTAAAGAAAGATTAGCAGCAACTGTATTTGAAGGAAATGAAAGTGTTCCAAGAGATGATGAAACTGCTAAACTAAGAGAAAAATCAGGATTTTTGAAAGAGAATATTTATTATTTACCAAAAGAAGATAACTGGTGGGAACTTGAAAGAGGACCATGTGGACCAGATAGTGAGATGTTTTATATTACTGATAAAGAAGCTTGTTCAGATAAATGTAATCCATCATGCGATTGTGGACATTATGTAGAAATTGGTAATGACGTATTTATGCAATACGACAGAGTTGATGACAACGAATATAAGTTATTAGAGAAGAAAAACGTTGATACTGGTTGGGGATTTGAAAGAATATTAGCATTTCTTAATACAAATGGAGATGTTTATTTAACTGATTTGTTCAGTGGTGCAATTAAAATATTAGAAGAAGAATCAGGAAAAAAATATAGTAATAATGATTCTGATACATTTGCTATGAGGGTAATTGCTGATCACGTAAGAACTAGTGTTATGCTTTTAGGAGATGAACAACATTTACTTCCTTCTAATGTCGGAGCAGGATATATACTTCGTAGACTTATTAGACGTGCAGTTAGATATGCCAAAAAATTAGGAGTTTCTACGGATATATTTAGCAAAATAGCTCTTTGGTATATAGATGAAGTTTATGGAGAATTCTATAAAAATTTAGTTGATTCAAAAGAGTTTATAATAAACGAATTAAATAAAGAGATAAAGAAATTTGAAAAAACTTTAAATTCTGGAATGAAAGAATTTGAAAAAGTGGTAAAAAATATTTCAAATTCAGGATTAAAGAAGATCGATGGACCAACTAGTTTTAAATTGTATGATACTTATGGATTTCCTTTGGAACTTACACAAGAACTTGCTTCTGAACTTGGATTAGAAGTTGATGTTGAAGGATTTAACCAAAAGTTTAAAGAACACCAAGAAAAATCTAGAATTACTGCAGGAGAGTTTAAAGGTGGATTAAGCTCAAGTGGTGAAATAGAAACTAAATATCACACTGCTACACATTTATTAAATGCAGCTTTAAAAGTTGTTATAGATAAGAATATTCATCAAATGGGAAGTAATATAACTTCTGAAAGAATGAGATTTGACTTTAATTGCGATCATAAATTAACTGATACTGAAAAGAAAGAAGTTGAAGATTTAGTTAATAAATGGATAGCCGAAGATTTAGAAGTAAGAAAAGAATACATGAGCAAAGAAGATGCTATAAAATCAGGTGCTGAATGTATGTTTATTGAAAAATACCCAGATGAAGTAAGTGTTTACTCTATAGGAGAAGTTTCTAAAGAACTATGTGGAGGACCACATGTAAATAGAACAAGTGAGCTTGGAAAATTTAAGATAAAAAAAGAAGAGTCATCTTCTAGTGGTGTTAGAAGAATAAAAGCTATATTAGAATAAAAATTTAAATTGAAATATCTTGTATGAAATCTTATACAGTAAGATTTTATGCAAGATATTTTCTTGATTAATTTACATAAATATGGTATAATATCAATGTAGCTAACCAAAATTTTACATTTAATAATGTAAAAAAACTAATTAAGGAGAATGATTTATGTTATTACCAATTGAGAAAAAAGAGAAGGAAATTCTGGATGCAATCGAAAATAATGATGTGTGCATCATTACTGCAGAAACAGGAGCTGGAAAATCCACTAAGGTTCCTCAAATGCTCTTTAAGTTGGGATACAACGTCGTTGTAACTCAGCCGCGGAGAATAGCAGCCCGTACAGTTGCAGAAAGAGTCGCTGAGGAAATTGGCGAAGAGCTTGGAAAAACAGTTGGATTTAAAACAGGCTTTGAAGCCTTAGCATCCGCTGACACAAAAATTCTGTTTTGCACAGATGGACTTCAATTGATCAAGGAGATTTGCTCAAAAACAGATAAAAACGAAAAGAGCGTTTTGATAATCGATGAAGTTCACGAGTGGAACTTAAACATTGAAGCGCTGATTGCCTGGGCAAATAAGAGAATAGGCGAAGGCTGGAAAACTAAGTTAGTCATCATGACTGCAACACTTGAATCAGATTTCCAGCTTAGCAACTTTTTTAACACTTCAAAAGTAGCAAGTGTTAAAGTTCCTGGCAGGCTTTTTCCGGTTCATGAAAGAATAGGTAAGGAATTTATTACAGATATCTGTGATCTTATCGATGAAGGAAGAAACATCCTTGTGTTTATGCCTGGTAAAGCAGAAATAGGGGATGTAATTTTGAAATTGTCAGCGCAGCAGAAAGAATGTGTTATATTACCACTTCACGGCGAGCTTGGCATGAATGAACAGAAAAAGTGTTTTGAGGTTTATGACGTTCCTAAAGTAGTAGTAGCTACCAACGTAGCTCAGACCTCAATTACAATTCCTGACATTGATGCCGTTGTTGATTCTGGCCTTGAAAAAATCATGGTAACAAATAATGGCGTTGAAGGAATTGTTATAAGAGAATGCAGCAAAGCTGACTTATTGCAGAGAAAAGGAAGAGCTGGAAGGACAAAAGAGGGTGTATATATCCTGGATCCAGCTGCTAAGCCTTATGCAAATAGGCCACAGTTTTCACAGCCCGAGATTAAAAGGCTTAATCTTGATCAGATAGTCTTAAGATTTGAGGCTGTTGGAATTGATCCGGCAAACATTTCATTTTATCATCAGCCAGAGATCGAATCCATAAATACCGCTAAGGAGTTATTAACATCGATTGGAGCAATCGGAAAAGATGGTAAGATTACTTCTATGGGTAAAAGAATGGCAGAAATGCCAATATCTGCAAGGTACGCAAGAATGATTCTGGAAGCTGAAAAGAATGGAGTAGTAAACGATGTTATAATAATAGTAGCAATTCTTGAAATAGGTAGCATGGTTAACTTCAAAGAAGTGAATTACAGAAGGTTTCATATTGGAACTTCAGAAAGTGATCTTCTGGCCGAGCTTCAAATATACAAAAAGTTTGAAACAAACAAGGCAATCAATTTTAAGAAGGAAGGAATAATTGCAAAGCGGTTTTTTAGAATAAAAGAGCTCATAGCAAAAATCAAAAGAGTACTTTCTGGAAAAATTACTTTTAGTGATTCTCATGATACCAAAGCAATATTGAAGTCTTGCTTTTCCGGAATGTTGGACAATATTTATATGTACGAAATGGGTTCATACGTAAGTGTAAAAAATACATGCGAGTCAAGGTATATAGATAAAAATTCTATACTTTACGGCAAGTATTCGGATTATGTTATAGGAATTCCACATGATATACAGTTTGAAAAATGGGGATCTTTAAATAAGATTCATATTATCTCCATGGTAAGCCTTATTTCAGTTGATTTCTTACTCAGAAATTACCCAGAAGCTTTCGAAGTGGAAAGAGGAATTGAACCATACTATGACCCGGGTTATGGAGTATGCTTTTCCTTTACAGAATACTATTATTATGGAAGACGCATAAAGAAAATAAGAGAAAGGGATGATAACAATCCGCTTGCGCAGCAATTGAAAGCAGAGTACGAAGAAGAGCTTTTAGCTGCTATAGATAATAAGAAGAAAATTGAGCCAGTTGTTCAAAAGTTAGTTTATGTGTCTGGATATGAATATGTTGTTGAGTATTCTTGGAAGGGAGAGGCTAACATATATGTTACTCCAGAAGAGCTTGACAAGATTTCCGAAAAATGCGTAAAGTTGAAAAATGGCAAGGCTGTTAATATTAATTGCAATTCTTGCAGAGCCAACAATTTTCCTGCGCTAAAGAAAATGGTAAAAGAGGCAAACAACAAGAGGCTGTACAGAGCACTGATTGAAACACTACCTGCTTTACGCACTGATAAATTTGATAAAATCAAAGAGGAAATGTTCCCAGAACTTAGCAAAAGAACTATTAACGGAGAAGAGGTGTTTGTACACTTAGAACTTCAGAACAATCTCATTGGCTTAAACGTTGAAGAAAATGCGGAAATCGCAAATTCAGAAAATAAAAAGGCTTTAAGTTTTATTTTTGATAAAGAAGTAAAAATAAAATACCCCGATTTCAATTTTTATGAAAGGATAAGCACTAGGAAAATAAATACTACAAAAGCTAAGAAGGCCAAGGAAGAATTTGATGAGTTCGTGGAAGAAATTAAGGAAAATCTTACTTTAGACAATCTGTTTGAAAGTATAGAATTCCTTGAGAAAATCTTTGAAGACGTTACATGCGGATACAAAAGGTAATCTTAAAAGAGAGTAGTTAATTCTACTCTCTTTTTCTTGACTTTTTATAAAAATTGAGATATTATCATAGAAGTTTATGAATAAGGAGGTAGCTTATGGGAAGAGGAAAATATGATACTTGTGAAAACTGTATTCACGGTGTAGAGAATAGAGATGGAACATATACTTGTAAGTTAGATAAGTCAGAAAACGAAGCTGATAATTGGTGTAAACATCATGAGAGTGAAGATGATTAAAAAAGTCTGGAAAATCCAGACTTTTAATTTTTATTTCTTCTTTTATTAGAATTATTTTCATCACCTTTTGTATTAGTTGAATCTTTTAATACATATCTATACAAAATTTCTTGATGTATAATAGTAAACCAGCCTTCATCTCTTCCAGGAATTTCATAAAATAGAATAGGAGTACGAAGTTCTTCTTCTAAATCAATCATTTCATTGAAATTTTTTACATCTATAACTCCAGATAGTTTAGTTTTTACTGGATTTACAATTTCTACAACAACATCACCATACGTTTTTAATATTTTATTTAGATCAGATTTATATTTTGATTTTACATGAGTTTTTGCAGTTATTTCTTTAAAGTTTAGGGTAAATATTACCATGTCTAAAATAAATAGTAATATAGAAATATATAATAGTATGTTGTTTTCTTCTTTAACGCTATCCCCATATACATTTTTAGATTCATTATCTTTAATATCAGTTGTTATGCTAAATGCTTGTTTATTAAGTGGAATGTTTAGATTTACATCAGAATCATCTAGCATTTTATCATTTCCATCTTCATCTGTAGTTAGTACTTTCACATTCATAACTACTTCAAGTGAAGCATTTATAGGAAGTTTTAAATTTTTTCTGAATTCAGAAACAGCATTATTATATAATGGAAAATCAATATTAGGTTTTTCATTAATTGTAAAATTTGTAGTTTGTTCTTTTGATTCAGTTTTTTCTTCAACAAGTACATAATCTTTTTTCCATACTTTAGAAGATTTTTCATTTGAAGAATTTTGATACTCTCCAACTATGGTAGCCTTTACATTATAAGTATATTTTAAATCTAATTTCTTTGATGATACAAAGTTATAATTTAAAGTGGTGTCTATATTTTTTACTAAATCAGATATATAGGTTTCGCCCTTTGTTAAATAATCTTTTTCAATAAAACTATTTTCATATAAGTTTACCTTATAATCTGTGCTTTTTCCAATGTTATATGAGTATAATAAATTTTTATTTGGGTTATTATTTATTTTATAAGCAAATAAAAGACAAGTAATAGATGCAATTAGAATAACTGATAAGGCAACTATTAAAAATATCTTTTTCTTATTTTCTTTTAAATATTTTGTTTTTTCTTTATTCATTTTTTACCTCTTATAAAATTAAGTTTGTATGTTATCGGGTGGCGAAACTTTCAAAATTTCACCGAACCAAATTGAAGGATATCCAAGTTTTGGAATTACTTGAACCACTTTTCCAACTATTTGATTAGAAGATACATATTTGAAATCAGCGACATCATTATTATCTCCCTTGGTTTTATATATATGACCATCTTCATCTATTATTTCTACAACTCTATGTATAACAAATTTATTGTCTAGTTTGTATTGGATTATATCTCCAATTTTTATGCTATCTATTTCGTTTTGATTTAGTTTATTGACTATTACAACATCTCCACGGTAGAATTCTGGATTCATACTATTTGAAGCAACTGCAACAGGCATACTTTTAAAAGTACCTGCTATAAAGCAAATAAAAATTACTGTAAGGACTAAAAAAGGAATAGTTTTAATAGGATTATTTTTCTTTATTTTACTTTTCTGAGCTCTTTCTATAGTCAATACATAATGATTAATTACTATATAAGTAATGAATGGAAGAAATATTTGTAATACACTAGTAAAGTACCAATTTATATCAGGAACTATAGGGAATATAAGTAGAAAAATCTTTGGGATTGCCCTATAGAATGTCCCAGGTAAATTTTTACTGTTCATAGATAAATAGGTAAGCAAAAAACTGTCTAGTATTAGGGGTAATAAACTAGAACATATATATTTAAATCCCTCAGATGCATCGGAAAATAATTTAAATATACTTATCCATTCTATATTTATTACTATAAAAAGGAGACTAATCAAAATCAATCCATTTTTTTCTTTTCCAGATTTATTAACCAAAAAATATCTTACGTATTCTTGTAATACTATAACATAAGCAATAGATATCATATTTTTAATTATCGATAATAGCTTATGAGAGTATGGAGTTTTTAAAAATCCAAAAAACAATCCTAATAAATAATAGATTACTATATAAAATAGAACTATTATTAATACAGTTTTTGTAACATTTTTTCTGTCTCTTTCTTTTACTCTTATATTATTGTCATTATTAAAGTAGGCAACAATAGAAATGCCTGTCCAAATAATAGGATTAATTATTAATGAGAATATTTCTCCCATATCCTTTTGAATAAAAATAGGCAATGCTATTGTAAAAATTACCAATAAAAAACATATAAGAATAGTAGAAAAACTAAAATTTTTCACAATATCCTCCTAATACTAATTAGTGTAAATTCTATTTGCAATATTTGGTTTATAATTTTGTGTATTGCTTTTTAATTGAAGTGTGAAAGTTATACTATCAGAAGCTTTAATTATAGAGTTATAACTAACATTACTTAAAGTTAGAGCAGAATCACCTTTTATATAATTTGCATTCCAAACAGTATCAAATTCAAAGTTATCTAAGTCTACTATATCAAATTTCCAAGAAGAAATATCCTTATCAGTTGAATTTGATAAAGTCACAGTATATTGAGTTATGTACAGATCTCCTGATGGCCAAGAGGCAACTACATCAAAGTTTACATCAAAAGGACCTGCTGAATAGTTGTTATCATTTTCTTCACTTTCTTTAAAAATATCAGTATTGGTGTTAGTATCAGTTTTATTTTCATTTCCACTTTCACTAGATTCAGATGTAGTAGAATTATTATTTTTTATTTTATATTCTATTCCATCTGGATATTCATCAGTAAATATTTTTATTATTATATTAGATGGTTTGTAATTAGGGGCGGCAGTACTAAGAATAAAACCAAGCTCAGTAGAACTATCGGGTTCAATTTTTCCATTGTAATCTAAGTTTGTAAAAATTAGTCTACCATTTGAAATGCTGTAGTTACTTACCCAGCAGTTAATATTTGAAACGTCACTTGGAACATCTATACTTACTTCCCAACCATTTGTCTTATAGTTTGTATTATTTGATATTAATAAAGATATATTATAACCATAAAAGGAATTATCATACCAAGAATCTTTTACAGTTGGTGTGACGTCAAACTCATTATTTGAAGTTCCAGATTTTCCTTTTATGTTTGCTGTACCAGTTATTTGTTGACTTTGCCTTAAAATTGCATAGCCGGTTGTTATAAATACAGTGGAAACCATAAGTATAATGAACAGTAAGATAATTTTTTTATTATTTTTCTTTTTTCTTAATTTTCTCATGGTTCCCTCCTGAATTATTCTGCTTGAACATAATTTAAATTAATTGTAGCTGTTTTTGAAACTGATGTTTCTGGAACTGACTCTTGAGAAGGATCCCAAGTAACAGTAACAGTAGCAGTAGTTGTATCACCTGATCTTAGAGCATCACCTTCAGTTACACCAGATACAGAATAAGTTATGTATGTAGGAGTATCAGAATTAGCAGCGTCTAAACCAGAAATACTATCTAAAGTTGCATTTATTGTACCAGCATTTTCAACAGTCACATCAAATGTTGCACTTGCACCTGGATATTCTAAATCTACATCAAAGCTAGCAGATGTATTGTTAAAAGTTGGAGAACCTTCTTTAACAGATGCACCAGTTAAAACTTTAGGTGTGATTTCTTTTATTTTAACATCCCAACTAGCAGAAATGTTTGCAGTACCATTTATAGTTAGTTGTTGTGCTAGTGCTGCATAACCAACAGACATAGCTACTATAGCTATTAATAAAGCCACAATTAAAATATTTTTTCTGTCTTTCAATATATTCACCCCCGTATTAAAAAAATTCTATCATAAAACCTTAATTATAGCAATAAAATAGCAAAAAAAGTAATAATTTATGAATAATAAGTAGAATGTAATAACAATTTTAATAAATTAGCTAAAAATATTGCAAAAAGTTGGAGAAATAGTGTAAAATGAATATTAGGAATTGACATTAATATATTTTTAGGAGGAAGTTTATGGAAAACCAAAAAAAAAGTAAAATGTTAGTGATAATAATTAGCGTGGTAGTAGCTGTTATTGTAATAGCTGTAGTTGCAGTAGTTTTAATAAAAAGTAATTTATTTGGTGGCAAAAAAGAAGTAGAAATTTACCAAGGGGAAATAGAATATCCAAATGCTGCTGAACTAATAAATAGTAACGTTGCAAAGTATTATGGGGCAAAAGTAACTAATTATATAGCAAACGGTATTCAAGGTTGGGAAGTATTTCATTCTGATGGGAAAAATGTATACTTAATAGCAACAAATTATATAAATGTTGATAAATTACCAGGAACAAAATCTGGAATAAAATTGACTCAAGGAAAGAATGAAACATGTGCAGCTTTAGATACTGTCATAAATGATGAAGATTATAGTAAAGGAGCAGCTAGTATATTAGCTGAAAACCCTGCTAAAAAATGGTTATCATATTTAGAAACAGAATCAAGTTCAAATAATAATATGAAAGCTGTTGCATACTTAATGGATACTAATGTATGGAGTACATTTCTAGATGATACATCTTACGCAAGTTGGGCAATAGGTGGACCTACTATAGATATGCTAATAGCATCTTATAATAGAAAAGCAGGTCAAGATTATAGATTAAAAGTAGAAAATGAAATAGGATATCAAATAAGCAGATATGGTGGGGTAAACTGGGCAAATTATTGCTATATGTCAACATCAGATAGTTTATATGTATTACCAACAACTAGTGGAGCAATAGGAATGTGGCTTGCATCACCATCAGCTAGTCAAAATGATTTACTGATGGCAATAGATTATAATAGTACAATAAATTATCATAGTTACGATTCATTAAATGTAGGATTTAGACCAGTAGTATGTTTAAAATCTAGTGTAAAACTACAAGAAAATTCAGATGGAACAGTTACTTTAAAATAAAATAAAAAAGCTAGTCGCTTTCAGAGCTTAAATCTCTGAAGCGGCTAGTTTTTTCTTATATGACTAAAATATATTTTATTTAGTTTCTCATCCGGATAATATTTATCTAGCATTAGATCCGTAAATGAATTTGCTTCAATTTGTTTGTGACGTTCATTTTGTCTGTTTGAAGTAAGTATTGTTAAAGTAAAATCAAATAGCATGAAAATTAATATGATACAGGAAGCAACATTTATTATTCTTTTGGGGAACTTTTCAATCAAATTAAATAAAAAAGGAAGCATATAGTTTAAAAATAGGAAACCGACTATTCCCCAAAATATTCCATGTACCAAACTGGTTCTACCTTGAAAGCTTAAAAAGTAGTTATTGTATTCCCATGATACAGTACCAAAGAGTTTTTCTTGGATATAAGAATATAAAAATTCTAATATAGCTCCTAGAGGTATTGAAATTAAGAAAAATATTTTAAAATTTTTTATTTGGCTAAAAACGAACATAAATAAAATTGCACCAAATCCATAAACGGGAATAAAAGGTCCTATTAAAATACATTGTTTACTTACCAAAGTACCGAATTGGAAAAATCCTAAAATGGTTTCATAAATCCATCCGACAAAGCAAGAAACAAAAAATACAGTAATGTAATTTGTAAGAGAAAATTTACCAGAAAGCTTCTGATAAATTTTTTGTGTATCACATAAAGAAGAAAAGAGTTTCATTTTATCACCATTATTTATAGTTTTTGTTAAATGCAAAAAAATATAAAAAAATAAGGAATTATTTGCAAAATTTATTTAAAAATAAATATAAACTTGAATTCCTACTAAAATAGTAGTATAATAAAAATCAGGAGTGTGAAGAATAAAAATGAAAATATCAACAAGAGGACGTTATGCCTTAAGAATAATGATAGATTTAGCTGAAAATAGCAAAGAAAATTTTGTATCTTTGAGAGATATATCACAAAGACAAGAAATTTCAAATAAATATTTAGAACAAATTATTTCAAAGTTAAATAAAGCAGGTTTCTTAAAAACTGCTAGAGGTAATAATGGAGGTTACATGCTTGCAAAATCCCCCAATGAATATAAAATTGGTGATATTTTAAGAGCAACTGAAGGAGATTTAGCACCAACCACTTGTTTAATGGCTGGAAATGAATGCACAAAAAAAACAGTGTGTAAAACTTATTCTTTTTGGAAGGGTTTAGATGATACTATAGAAAAATACGTAGATAGCAAAACATTAGAAGATTTATTAAAATAATATAGATAGGAGAGAAAATATGAAAGAAACATTATTAGAAATAAATAATTTGCATTTAAATGCAAAAGATAAGGAAATATTAAAAGGAATTAATTTAAAGATAAACAAGGGGGAAATTCATGTAATAATGGGACCAAATGGTTCTGGAAAAACTACAACAGCAAATGCTATATTAAATAACCCTGTGTATACAAAAACAGAAGGAGATATTAAATTTTTATCTAAAGATATTACAAATTTAAAAACAGATGAAATTGCTAGAATGGGTATATTCATGTCATTTCAACTTCCTGAAGAGATACCTGGTATTAGTGTTACTAACTTTCTTAAATATTCAAAGAGTAAAATAGATGGAAAGCCAGTAAATCCAGCTGAATTTAAACTAGATTTGATAAAAAAATCACGTGAGTTAAATATAAATCCAAAAAATCTTAATAGAAATTTAAATGTAAGTTTTTCTGGAGGAGAAAAAAAGAAAAATGAAATTTTACAAATGCTAGTTTTAAATCCCAAACTTGCAATACTTGATGAAACAGATTCAGGACTTGATGTAGACGCTATTAAAGCTGTATCACAAGGAATTAAAATGTATAAAAACAGTGATAATGCAGTTTTAATAATAACTCATAATACAAAAATATTACATAGCTTAGATGTTGATTATGTTCACATTTTAGTTAACGGTAAGATAGTAAAAACAGGAGATGCCTCACTTGCTAAAGAAATAGAAGATGAGGGATATTCAAAATATAGATCAGAGGTAGAGTAATGAAAAAAACACAAGTAGAAGATATAAATAGAAATATTTATGATATAAAAAATGAAGACAACTATGAATTTAAAATGAAAAAAGGACTAGATAAGAAAATAGTTGAAGAAATATCTGCTATGAAAAATGAGCCTGAATGGATGAGGGAATTTAGACTAAAAGCATTAGAAGTTTATGAAAAATTGGATCTACCAACTTGGGGACCTGATATTTCTGAATTAAATATGGACGAAATTGCTACATATGTAAAACCTAAAACAAATCTAAACACATCTTGGGATGATGTTCCAGAGGATATAAAATCAACTTTTGATAAACTAGGAATAAAAGAAGCTGAAAAAGCATCCCTTGCAGGTGTAGGAGCTCAATATGATTCAGAAGTAGTATATCATAGTATGAAGGAAGAATTAATAAAACAAGGTGTAATATATACTGATATGGAAACAGCAGTTAGAGAGTATCCAGAAATAGTAAAAGAGCACTTTATGAAATGTGTTCCAGTATCAGATCATAAATTTGCAGCATTACACGGCGCAGTATGGTCAGGAGGATCTTTTGTATATGTTCCAAAAAATGTAAAAGTTGATATTCCACTGCAATCTTATTTTAGACTAAATTCTCCAGAATCAGGACAATTTGAACATACTTTAATTATAGTAGATGAAGGAGCAAGTTTGCACTTTATAGAAGGTTGTAGTGCGCCTAAGTATAATAAAGTAAATCTTCATGCAGGATGCGTTGAATTATTTGTAAAAGATAACGCATACCTTAGATATTCAACAATAGAAAACTGGTCTAAAAATATGCTAAACTTAAATACGAAAAAAGCATTGATAGGGAAAAATGCAAAAGTTGATTGGGTAACAGGATCTTTCGGATCTAAGATATCAATGTTGTATCCAATGAGCATATTAAATGGAGAAGGTGCAAAAACAGAATATACTGGAATATCTTTAGCAGGGCTTGGACAGAATTTGGATAATGGTTTTAAAGTTGTACATAATGCACCAAATACATCAAGTGTTGTAAATGCTAAGTCTATTTCAAAAAATGGAGGAAAGTGTACATACAGATCACTAGTTAGAATAAATGAAAATGCCAAAAATTCTAAATGTTCTGTTTCATGCGAATCTTTAATGTTAGATGATATTTCGATTTCAGACACAATACCGGTTAACGATGTAAGAAATGATGAAGTAGAATTTTCTCACGAAGCAAAAATTGGAAAAATAAGTGATAAGACTATATTTTATTTAATGAGTAGAGGAATATCAGAGGAAGATGCAAAAGCTATGATAGTAAGAGGTTTTGCATATCCAATATCTAAAGAACTTCCAATTGAATATGCGGTTGAAATGAATAATTTAATAAATTTAGAATTGGAGGGAACAATAGGATAATGGAAGAAATGATTTTAAACGAAACGCCAGTTAGAACTTCAAGAAATTTTAATATAAACAATATAAAAGTAAAAAATGTTACTATAAAGGATAACGTAAAAGAATTTAAGAATATTAACGTTTGCAATGATTCTTCTAAAATAGTAATTTCAGATGATGTTCAAAAAGATTATACTCTTAAATATGGACTATCTGAAGAATTAACTTGTCAGGTTGAAAATAGTGCTAATGTAATAAAAAAAATTGATATAAATTCTTTAGTAAAAAAGACTGTAAAAATAGAACTTAATTTTGATTTGGAAAGCAGTGAATTAATCGAAAATTTAGAAGTACATGCAAATAAAAATAGTAAATCAGTAATCATATTAAAATATAATTCTAATGATGAAATAGAATTTTATCATAATCAAGTGTTAAGAGTTATTGCTGATGAAGATTCAGACTTGACTATAATTATGCTTGTTAATTTAAACAGCCTTTCAAATAATTTTATTTCCATAGAAAACACTTTAAAACAAAATTCAAAAGTAGAATATAAAATTATAGATTTAGGAGGAAAAAATAGCATAATAAATTACTATTCAAATGTAGAAGGTGAAAATTCTAAGAGTAAATTAAACTCAATTTATCTTGGAAGTGGTAAAGAAGTATTTGATCTAAATTATATCGCTAATATATATGGTGAAGATGCAAGTGTAGATATTGAAGTTCAAGGGACTCTAAATAATAATAGCAAGAAAAACTTTAAGGGAACTATTGACTTTAAAAAGGGATGTAAAAGAGCAAAAGGAAGTGAAAATGAAAATTGCCTTTTATTAAGTGATACTGCAAAATCATTATCACTACCAATGCTACTTTGTTCTGAAGAAGAGGTTGAAGGAAGTCATTCTAGTAGTGCTGGAAAAATAAGTAAACAAGAACTTTTTTATATTATGAGTAGAGGAATTGACGAAAAGTCTGCTATGAAATTAATAGTAAAAGCTAAGTTTAACAGTATATTAGAATCTATAAAGGATGAAAACTTAAAAGAAGAAATCATTAATCTAATAGATGAAAAATTAGATAAGGGAGAATATAATGAATAACACAGAAATTAAGAAAGAATTTACATTGTTAAATAATGAATCTAGAAAATTAGCATATTTAGATAGTGGAGCAACAACTCAAAAACCCAAAAGTGTTGTAAATAGTGTAGAGGAATTTTATAATAATTATAATGCTAATCCACATAGAGGAGCATACTTGCTTAGTATGCAAGCTACAACAATATATGAAAATACAAGGAAAAAAATAGCTGATTTTATAAACGCAAAATATCAAGAAGAAATAATATTTACAAAAAATGCCACAGAAGCACTTAATCTTGTTGCTAATTCTTATGGATTAAATAATGTTAAAAAGGATGATGAAATAGTACTTTCTATAATGGAACATCATTCAAATCTTGTTCCATGGCAAGCCGTTTGTGAAAAAATAGGTGCTAAACTTAAATACATGTATATAAATGAAAATTATGAAATACCAGAAGAAGAAATAATAAATAAAATTACTGACAAAACAAAAATAGTTGGTATTACCCATGTTTCAAATGTTACAGGAACTGTTAATAATGTGGATAAAATAATAAAATATGCACATAAAAAAGGAGCAATTGTTGTAGTAGATGCTTCACAAAGCATTCCACATATGAAAATTGACGTTCAAAAATTAAATGCAGATTTTTTAGCTTTTTCAGGTCATAAAATGTTAGCACCACTTGGAATTGGTGTATTATATGGAAAAAAAGAGCTATTAAACAAGATGCCCCCTTTTCTTATGGGTGGAGATATGATAGAATATGTATATGAAGATCACACTACATTTGCTCCTCTTCCTAATAAATTTGAAGCAGGAACACAAAATGTAGAAGGTGTTATTGGGCTTGGTGCAGCTATAGATTATATAAATTCTATAGGATATCAAAAAATACATGAAATAGAATCTGAAGTTATTAGTTATGCTATAGAAAAATTGTCTAGTTTAGAATATTTAGAACTTTATATTACGAATAATAAAGCAAATCATTCAGGAGTTATATCTTTTAATATAAAGGGAGTACATCCACATGATGTAGCAAGTATATTAGATACAGAAGGAGTATGTATTAGATCTGGTAATCATTGCGCACAACCACTTCTTAGATTCTTAAAAATGGATTCTACATGTAGAGCATCATTTTATATATATAATACGAAAGAAGACGTGGACAAACTAGTAAGTGCACTAAACAAAGCCTACAATATTTTTAAAAAATATATTGCTAACTAATGAAAGGAAAAGTTATGGAAGAAAATTTAAATGACATATATAATGAACTTATAATGGAACATAGTATGAATTCATACAATAAAAGAAAATTAGAAAATGCAGACTTTTGTAAATTGGGACATAATCCAAATTGTGGAGATGAAATAACACTTGAAGTTAAGCTAAATGGTGATATAATAGAGGATATGGCTTTTTCAGGGCATGGGTGTGCAATTTCAGTAAGTTCTGCCTCAATCATGATAGACGTTTTAAGAGGAAAAACTGTTAAAGAAGCAAAAGAAATTATTAAGACTTTTATTGAGATGATAAAGAGGGAAATAACCGACGAGAATGAACTTGAAAAATTGGAAGATTCCATAGCTTTTAGAAATATATCTAATATGCCTGCTAGGGTAAAATGTGTACTTCTTGCTTGGCATACAATAGAAGATATCTTAAATCAAAATGATATAAAGGAAGAAGAACATGGAAAATAAGAAAGTATTATTAGGAATGAGTGGTGGCGTAGATAGTTCCGTTTCAGCACTACTATTAAAAGGAAGAGGATATGAAGTTATCGGTACAACTCTTGAACTATTTGCAGGAAGTAGTTGTTGTAATATAGATACATATTTAGATGCTAAAAATGTTTGCAGCCAATTAGGAATACCTCATTTTACATTTGATTACAAGAAGGAATTTAGGGAAAAAGTTATTGATGATTTTATAGAATGCTATTCAAATTGTAAAACACCAAATCCTTGTATAGAATGTAATAAATATATGAAGTTTGGTGTGATGTACGAAAAAGCTAAAGAATTAGGATGTAATTATATAGCAACAGGACATTATGCTAAAACAGAGTATAGTGAAAAGTATAAAAGATGGGTTTTAAAAAAATCTAAAGCTGGTAGAAAAGATCAGAGCTATGTTTTGTGGAATATTCCAAAAGATTTAATTGAACATGTAATTTTTCCACTAAGTGACTTTGAAGCTAAAGAGGAAATAAGAAAAATTGCTAGGGATAATAATTTGAAAGTAGCTAATAAGCCAGATAGTGAAGATATATGTTTTGTACCAGATGGAAACTATAAAAGATTTTTAGAGGAAAACTCAGATATAAAACCTAAAATTGGAGATATAGTAAATTTAAATGGTAAAGTTTTAGGCAAGCATAAAGGTTTATATCACTATACAATAGGTCAAAGAAGAGGACTAGGAATATCTAATAAAACACCACTATTTGTACTTGGATTTAATAAAGATAAGTCACAAGTAATAGTAGGCGAAGAAAAAGACTTATATAAAAAGGAAATAGAAGTAAAAGACATTAATTTACTTTTGTTTGATAAAATTGAAGGAAAACTAGAAGTAAATGTAAAAACTAGATATTCTGCTAAGGAAGCAAAGGCTACAATATATCAAGAAAATGATGATATTATTAAAATTATATTTGACGAACCTCAAAGAGCAATCACTCCAGGACAGTCTGCAGTTTTTTATATTGATGATATAGTAGTTGGTGGCGGAAAAATAATATAAAATATATATAAATAAAGTAAAATATAAGATAGGGTAGTATATCCTATCTTATATTTTATTTAAAAAATCTTTATTAATTGTATCTTTGGTAATAATTGAATAAATATTAGAAGCCTTTAAATCGTAATTTAAACAATCATTAACACCAGAGTTATTAATTCTATCAAAATCACTCTTTTTAATTATTACTGGAATAGTAGAACTTGTAACTAAATTAGGTAAGTATTTTTTTCCACTTGTTGATAGAGCAAGTATATGAGCATACAGCTCTTTTTCTTTTATATTGTTAAATTTTTCTTTAGTTATATCAAGTAGAATATTTAACAATATTCTTTTTATTTTTGACATTTGATATCTTTTAGATTTTATATTATTAATAAAATCTTGGTAGTTTTTTGATATACCTATAGAATCATAAATTCTATTTTCTAGACCTTCTGTAACTTCGTTTATATATTTTAGATTATCTTTACCAAGTTCTAATATTTGGTATTTTAATAATAAAAACATATCCTCATTTTGTGCAGGAGTATTTTTTGAAATATATTCAAAAACATTATCTGGAATTTGTTCCTTTATATTATTTAAGTTTTCTCTTTGTTCTAAACTATGTCTTATAGCAGTTGCACTAGAAAATGATAAGTCTGATAGTTTGGTATCATTATATAAATTTCCGACTCTTTTAATGGCTAATGGTTTAATATTAGAATTTAATTTTTTTAATGTTGAAAGATAGTTTAGTGCTAATATGTTATTAGATTGAGATGAGGCATTTAACTCTTCAGGTGTTAATATTTCTTTTAAAGAATCATTTCTTGCAGCAGCAAAAGATATTCCTTTCTTTAAATTTGCTGTAGTTGATTCCCATATCTTTTCTTCATTTTTTAATAACTTATCAGATACTTTGTTTAATATTTCTATATTAGATTCAGTTCCAAAAGCAATGAAATCTACTATATTTAATGAATTTAATATTTCTACAGCTTTTAAACAAAATAATTCTGCACTAGAAATAGCAAATATGCAAGGCAGTTCAATTACAATGTCAGCACCATTAGCTATTGCCATATGCGCCCTGTCAAATTTATTATAGATTGCTATATTTCCCTGTTCAGTAAAATTTCCAGACATTACAATAATAACTATATCAGCTCCAGTTATTTTTTTTGCTTTATCTATCAAATATTTATGTCCTTTGTGAAAAGGATTAAATTCTGCTATGATTCCTAAAACTTTCATGTTACCTCCATTTATAAAGTTGAATAGTTTATAAAAATATGTTATTATATATTATACAAGTAGAATTTATAAAAATCAAGTGAGGTAAATATATGGAAATTAAAAAGGATGTAGTAATATATACAGATGGAGCGTGTAGTGGTAATCCGGGACCTGGTGGATATGCAGCTGTATTAATTTATAATGGAATGGAAAAAGAAATTAGTGATGGGGCTCCGGATACAACAAATAACAAAATGGAAATGATGGCCGTTATAAAAGCATTAGAAGCTTTAAAGGAACCATGCAATGTTAAACTGTATAGTGATAGTGCGTACATTATAAATTCTATTAATAATGGATGGATCTATAATTGGAAGAAAAATAATTGGATAAAATCTGATAAGTCTAAAGTAAAAAATATTGATTTATGGGAGGCTATTTTGAAACAAATGGCAATTCATAATATTACTTTTATAAAAGTTAAAGGACACAGTGATAATGAATATAATAATAGATGTGACAGACTTGCTGTAAGCGAGAGAGAAAAATATTCATTATAGTGACCATATATTGTAATTAAAAACCACCGTAGGACATATGATGTCTTATGGTGGTTTTTTATGAAAAAATATTTAATAAACTATGTAATTGAAAATTCAAAAATGCTAAAGATATTTCTTATTTGTATTTTAATAGGAATAGTTAGTGGTATTGTTATGTATGGATTTTCTAGTGATAATACTAAAGAAGAATTAAAAGGTGTCGTTGTTAACACATTAAATATATCAAAGCAAGAAAATTTTGAAGGAATAAATGTTATAAAAAATGGAATTACTACAAATTTAATTTTAATTGCCCTAATATACTTTTCAATTATAACAATGATATCTCCAGTAATAATCTCTTTGTTAAATGTGACAAAAGGTATTTCTATTGGCATATATATTCCAATAATATTTAGTATATTTGGAGTTTCAAAGGGAATGCTCGTTTTACTACTTTTAGTTCTTATACCAAATTTATTTTATATACCAGCATATGTTTTTTTAAGTACAAATGCATTGAATCTACATTTTGCAATCGTAAATAAATCTGAAAATAAGGCTAGTTTGTTAGTAAAGCAAATTGCATTCATTGTTATAGCATTTTCATTTGTATTTTTGTCTATAGTAATTGAACAAATATTATCTTTAAATGTTATTGATATATATAAAGGTTTGGGGTGAGAGGCCGTGGTATTAAAAGTTGATATAAAAAACATTACATAATTTTTAAAAAAGGTCTTGCAAAAAAAAACAAAATGGTGTAAAATAGAGGTGCGGATTGGAGGAGCAATAAAAATGAAAATTATTATTGACGAATTTATTGAAAGTTTAAAAGCAAGACAAGCATCAGCTAATACACTTGCATCTTACGAAAGAGATATAATGCAATTTAGTAATTACTTTGAAAAACAAGGTAAAAAAATATTTGACTTAACAAAAGATGATATGCAAGATTATATAAATCATTTAATAGCAGAAGGTAAATCTAATTCTACTATATCTAGAAGTACTGCTTCTATAAAAGCTCTATACAAATATTTAGTAAGCAAAAAATTGGCTGAAGTTAATATTGCTGATAGCGTAGAAGCTCCAAAAGTTAGTAGAAAAGAACCAATGATATTAACATCTAGTGAAATTGAAAAATTATTAGAACAACCTGATTTATCTGAATTAAAAGGTCAAAGAGATAAAGCAATGCTTGAAATACTATATGCTACAGGAATTAGAGTAACAGAACTTATTTCTTTAAGAGTAGAAGATGTTAACCTATCAGGTGGCTATATAAAAGTTAAGAAAAAGAATAGTGAAAGACATATTCCACTTAGTAATTTAGCATTAAGATGTCTAAAAGATTATATGAATAAGGTAAGACCTTTACTTATAAAAACAGAAGAAGAGAAAACTTTATTCATAAACACTAATGGTCAAAAAATGACTAGACAAGGATATTGGAAAATATTAAAACAATATAAAGAACAAGCAAATATAGATAAAGATATTACTCCTCATACAATAAGACATTCTTTTGCTGTTCATATGTTACAAAATGGTGCTGAAATTAAAACAGTACAAGAATTATTAGGACATACTGACGTTGCATCTACTATGATGTATACACAAATGTTAAATTTAGATAACATTAATAATAATGGAAATGACGTAAAAGCATAACTTTATTTAATATATCAAAAAGGCCGATTTATCGGTCTTTTTATATGCATATTTTTAAATTAGAATCAATATAATTAGTAGAAGTAGCGGCCTAAAATTAAAAAAGTTGTAAAAAAATTTAAAAAAGTGTTGCATTTTTATGTAAATCATGTTATAATAAAAACATAAGGTAATTTAGGGAGGTAATAAATTATGATAAAAAAATTAAATTTGAAAAGATTTTTTGCTATCATGGCTATATTCACAATTTCTTTAATGGCAGTGCCAATGGAAGCTGTAAAAGCTGTGTCATCAAGAACTTATTTATATGTAAGTAACGGTTCATATGTTGATGAAGGAGCAATAATGAAATTTACATTAGAATTTACAGGAGACTTAGATGGTCTAACTGCAATAAGTAAAAATGATATTACTTTAAATGGTTTCAGTGCTTCAGACGTTAAAATTTCAAAAGGATCTAGATGGGATGATAACCAAAAAAATATGGTAGTTTCTTTAGTAGGAGTTAGCGGAGCAGGTGAAGGAAAATCTATCACTGTAAAATATGCTGGAGGAAAAACTGCTAGATCTACAAACTTTAGAATAGTTGCAAAAGATACTGAAAAACCAGTTGTTAAATTCAGTAATCCAACACCATCAACTGTACAAGTTGGAGGAACAGTTTCTTATAATGTTACTTATAGTGACAACGTAGGAATAAATGAAGTAAACTTCTGCGAAAATTGTATTGATAAAATAGGATTTACTGCAGATGTAACAGTTACTGATAATGGAAATGGTAAAACAATAACTTTATCAAATATTCAAGGAACACCTGGAGAACATAGAATATCTATATCTGGTGGTGCTGTAACAGATACATATGGTAACTTATCTGAAAAAACTTATGCACCAGTGTTCATCATAGCTGGAAATACAAATCCAGACCCAACACCAACACCTACACCAACACCAGACCCAGATCCAACTCCAGATCCAGAACCAGAAAACAAACCAGCAGATTGGATTCCAAATCCTAATACAGGAAGAATGTAGTCTTAAGTTTGACAAAATAAGGGATTATATGAAAGTATAATCCCTTTTTTCTAGTATTGAAAAATTTTATTTATTATATTATAATATTTTTATAAGGAGGAAATGTTTATGAAAATGAATCCAAAAAAGAAAAAAATAATAATTATAATTGCAATAGCTATTATAATTCTTGGTTTACTTGGATGGATTGGATATGAGATAGTAAAGAAAAGCAATAATAATGAATCACAACCTGAAACACCAAAGGATGATTTAGAGTACATAAGCTTAAGTGATATAACAACATCAGAGGATGAAGGAAGAGATTTGCAAATGGAAACAAAGGCTTTAAATGCCACATATCCAGATGTAAAAGGATGGTTAAAAGTACCAGGAACTTCTATAGATACTGCAATATATCAAAGCACAGATAATGAAAGATACCTAAGACATGATAAAGATAATAATTACTACATGTGGGGTGAAGAATTCTTAGATTATAGATGTAATATTGATAAAATTAATGAAAAAAATATTCACTATATAATTTATGGTCACAATAGTAGTGATGATTCATGTTTTACACCACTATTAAAATATAAAGATGAAAGTTTCTTTAAAGATCATAAAGTAATAGAATTTTCAACACTAAATGGAAATTATAAATGGGAAATATTCTCTGTATACGTTACTGATACGACATTCTTTTACATAGACACAAACTTCGAAGATGACCAAGAGTATATTGATTTCTTAAATACGTTAAAATCAAAAAGTTCATATGATACAGGAGTATCAGTATCTGGAGATGATACAATACTTACATTATCAACATGTGAATATTCAACAACAGGTGGAAGATTTGTCGTACAAGCTAAGTTAGTAAAATAAAATGAAAATGGTAGAATTTAAATATTCTGCCATTTTTTTATGAAATATATATGTTACAATATTATGTTGACAAAAACATTAAAATGTGTTATAATAATAAGTGTAAGCAAGAAAAAATAAAGAAAATAATTTTTCTTATAATTTACTCTAATGACTATGAGGGGAACATTAGGTAATATAAGGGGATTGTTTTCAAAACATTAATGAAAGAGGTAATATTATGAAAACATTTAACAATTCAAAAAAGGTTATAGTAGTAGCAACAGTTCTCGCACTTGGTGCAGGAATGGGATTCATGTGGGCAACACGTGGAAATGATGTCGTTAAGGCTGATGGCGTTCCAAATACGTCTTCAAACACAACAGTTGATGATGATACTCCAACTGAGCTTGGCTGGGTTTGCCGGTGTCATCATTCCGATGGTTATCAGTATGACGGTGAATTCGTAAGTGACAGCGGTGAGCATTGCTTCGTCGTTTGCGCTGAAGATTGCCTTTGGGCAAAATTGGCTGAAGCACAGTGCCAGGCTAATTTTATCACCAGCGTTGATAGCTTCAACGGAAATATCACAATAGGTGATATAACTGTTGACGGCGGTTCTGACTTTACTTTTAAGTACGGCCAGAATGATAACGACCAGAGAAACGAACAGTCTTACTACATCCTTGTAGGAGACTACAATACGATTTCTGAATCGCTGCTCGGCAACCACAATAGTGGAGTCAACTGGCACAAAGCTAGTGATTCCGAGAAGACTAAGTGGTCAGATGAGACAGTGAAGACAGTAACCGGCGGCGGAAGTGCTTATGCAAGCGCAAGCGCAAGTGCAAGTACGACCACTACAACAACAAACACGACAGTAAATCCTGGAAATGGCGGCGGTGAAGAACCATCTAAACCTGATTCTAAGCCTGACGATTCTTCTCGCGATGACAGCTCGTCTTCAAAGCCTGATTCCAAGCCGGACAGTTCAAGTGTACCAGATAGCTCAAGTTCACCGGATAGCAGCTCAAGTCAGCCAGATTCTTCAGATGACGGATTTGACCCAGAGCCTTACAATCCTCCTAAGATAACTTGGGAGTACGATGAAGCTACCGACTGCCTTACTTTCGCGGTTTATCTGCGTAGTGAGAGCGACAGCTTTGAGTTGTCATTCATGAATGGAACAGAAGAAGTTGGTGCATTCCAGCTTTCGAGTTCAACAGCAGTAAATGGTCTTGGTAAAACCTTTACAGCAACCGTAGCAGATCCTAGCGATTTTTACATCGTTTGCAGAAATGCTGCGGGTGAGACAACCTCATATTATTGGAAGGATGGAAACTTCCAGTAATGACTAT
>CAJLBR010000002.1 GCA_905204915.1 uncultured Clostridium sp. | reverse complement strand
GGTCAAAACTTTCTAATTGATGATAATATTCTTAATAAAATAATAGAGTCTTCTGAAGTTACAAATGAAGATTTAGTAATAGAAATAGGCCCGGGGCTTGGAAATCTAACGGAATACATATTAGACGTGGCTAAATATGCCTTACTAGTAGAAATTGATAAAAATATGTTAGAGATACTTAGTGATAGATTTTCTACAAGAGATAATTATAATATTATTAATGAAGATATTTTGAAAATAGATATAGATAAAGAAGTGGAAAATGTGGAAAATAAGCTCGGGTTAAAATTTAAAAGTGTAAAAGTAATAGCTAATCTTCCATATTATATTACTACACCAATAGTTTTTAAATTATTGCAAGATTCTTCAAGAATTAGTGATATTACTGTTATGGTGCAAAAAGAGGTTGCAGATAGAATAGTTGCAAATCCAAAATCAAAAGATTATGGAATTCTTACTGTAATGGCAAAATACTTATCTGAATCTAGTATACAAGTTATAGTTCCAAAAGAAAGTTTTATACCAGCACCAAACGTTACTTCTGCGGTTATTAGAATGACAAAACAAAAAAAGTATAAAGTTAATAATGAAAAGTTATTTTTTGACTTAGTACATGATGCTTTTGCCCAAAGAAGAAAGAAAATGGTAAACTCTTTGGAAAGTGTAAAATTTAACAATATGAACAAGGCAGAGCTAAATGAACTTATGCAAAAATGTGGAGTTTCCGAAAATGCTAGAGCAGAAGAGCTAGAAATAGAAAAGTTTATTGAAATATCAAATATTATATGATATAATAGCTAAGGCAAAATAATAATTAACCAATAATTTGGGAGGTATGCATATGAAAATTTTAATCGTGGATGATTCTGAACTTAAAGTTGAAGCGTTAAAATTTTATTTGGAAGATGAAAATCACGAGATTACAGTAAAAAACGATTTACTTACGGCTTGTAAATATATTATAACACATAAGGAAGAATGTAATTTAATATTCCTGGATATGGGTTTTGGGGTTTCTGGAGAGACAGATTATGACCGATATCAGGGAATTAATTTGCTAAGAACCATGGCAACTAGAAAAATAGCAATCCCCGTTATAGTAAATTCTTCTACTCACTTATCAGAAGAAATTGTTCAAAATAAAAAATTTAATATCGTTGAAGTGGTTGAAAGAATGGATATTGATAATATTAAATCGGCATTAAGTAAAGTAAAATGTTTGGAAAAAGTATAAGAATAATAAAAGTATAAAAAGACGACCTATTAATAGGCCGTCTTTTGTTTAAAATTATTAGTGATTTATATCAGTAATTTAACAAATAAAAAAATCAACCAGATTATTCTGATTGATTCATTCTCCATTGGAGCTGAAACTCAGATTTGAACTGAGGACCTACGGTTTACAAGACCGTTGCTCTACCAACTGAGCTATTCCAGCAATTATTGGTGACCCGTAGGAGAGTCGAACTCCTCACTCCGCCGTGAAAGGGCGATGTCTTAACCGATTGACCAACGGGCCATTTTATGGTGAGCCATCGCAGATTCGAACTGCGGACAACTTGATTAAAAGTCAAGTGCTCTGCCAACTGAGCTAATGGCCCATAAAATGTACTGCTTAAATATAATACTATATTTTTTGACGAATGTCAATAGATTTTTAAAATTTTTTAAAAAAAAGTGAAAAAAGATAATAAACATCGAAAAATATTGTCAGAAAATCGCAAGTTTTATAATATTGTGTAATATAATGTAGAATATTTTGAAAAGCAAAATGAAAAGTAGTAAAATAGACTTAGGTGGATTGCTGTATGATATTTGATTATATTTTTCTTTCTGTTTATTTTTTCTATAAGTTATATTACAATGTGGATCAACTTTTTATATTATCTGGTTCAGGCACAAAACTAAAAAAATATATAAACAATAATCTGCAAGATATAACTTGCAACTTTGGACAAGCCCCGAATAAATTTTCTTTAAAGAGTTTTTTCTTAAAAGTCATTAATCCATCTAAATTAGGATACAAGGATTATGGTATTGTAATACTTGTATCTTTGAGTATAGTAGCTATTAAAATAGCTTTAACATATAAATTTTTAATTTCAAACTTTTTTTACATTAAAATTTTTAATAAACAACTTTGTATTTCAACAATATTAGATTCTAAGTATAAATACTTTAAATTTTTTTATTATTTTATTTCAATTTATTTTATATTCTGTGTAGTATATAGAATTTTACTCTTAATTGTTTCAAAAAATAAACCAAATAAAAATATTACAGAAAATGGTTTCATATTTTTAGGAAAAGATGAAAACGAAGATAATGTAAGTTTGCAAAAAAATGGATTATATCAAAATATTTTAATAACTGGTAGTATAGGAAGTGGCAAGACAAGTTCTGCAATTACAAATATATTAGATAGCTTAATAAAAAATAAAATTTATGGTTTGATAATAGATGTAAAAGGAAACTATATAAATACTGTAAAAAATGTCTTAAAAAAATATAAGCTTCAAGATAGACTAGTAGAAATTTCATTAGATTCCTCATTTTGTTATAATCCTCTTAATCTTAGCGTAAGTTCAATTGAGTTAGCAAGTATAATAAAAAAAGTACTGACTCTAATTAGTGATAATAATAATTCTGATTCTTATTGGCTAGATAAATCTGAAGAGTATATAAGAAGTTTTATTGTAATTTTAAGGGCGTTAAATAATTCAGTAAGTTTTTATGAACTTCATAGTATGGCAATAGATCCAGACTATCTTAGCAGCAAGATAACTGAAATTAAAAATAATATTTTAAAAAATAAATTCACAGATGAGGAGTTGTTTGAACTTAATTCGGCTATACAGAATATTTTAAATGAATATTTGAATTTAGATGAAAGAACTTTAGGAATCATTAAATCAGAAATTACACGTATGACCAGTATATTCGTATCAGATTATAAAATAAATAAAAAGTTTTGTTCTAAAAGTGAAATATTAGATTTTTATTCAAATAAAGTTGTAGTTTTATCAATTGATTTTGGTAGCAATAAGAAAATTGCACAAATTTTATCTACATATTTAAAATTAGATTTTCAAAGACAAGTAGTTACAAAACACTGCGGAAAAGATATTTTCTTTATATGTGACGAGTATCAAGAATTTGTTAATGAAGAAGATGCTCACTTTTTTTCAATTTCTAGAGAATATAAATGCATAAATGTTGTTAGTATGCAAAGTTATAGTTCTCTTATTAATACCTTAAAAAATGAAAAATCAGCAAATGTAATTATACAAAATTTTGTAAATAAAATATTTTTCAGAAATGATGATATGTACACAATTCAAGAAATAATAAAACTTACCGGAAAAATTACTAATAAAAATAAGTCTTTTAGTATAAGTGAAGGGGGTGATAATTCCAGATATAGCATGTTATCAAATAAATTTAGAAGTTATAAAACTTCGCTTTCACAAAGTTTTACCGTAACTGAAACCAAAGATTATAACTTAGATGAAAGTTATTTAATCTACAATTTAAAAACTTTCGAGGCTCTTGCGTTAATATCAGATGGCATGGAAACTAAAATATATAAAAAAGTTAAATTTAAAAGATGGGAGGAAGATATAAATGAATAAAACAAAGGTAATAGTTGTAGTAACAGTAGTGGTAATAGCTATGTTAGTTTTTAGTAGTATTTATGGTGCAACAGATCCGACATTAGTCACAAAATTAAATTCAGCGTTTAAGAAAATACAGGGATATTTAGTAAAACTTTCAACTCCGGTGGCGGGAATTGCTATTGCAGCTGGTGTTTTGATGAGGAAATTAAGCTTTGGTGATGATGAAAAAATGATGAGAGGAAAAAAGGTTATTGTTAATGCTATAGTTGGGTATGCAATAGTTTTGTCAATTGATTTAATTATTAAATTTATAGATGGTCTTATTTAATGGAAAGTCAAAATATAATTAATAGTTTAAATATGTTATCTGAAAAAATAATAAAAAATATAGACGATAAGGTTTATAAATTATTAGATGATATAATACGTATAGATGAGAAAATACTAAAGGTGGAACCCTTAAAACTAATTTTAAAAATAAATAATATAGAGTTAATACAGACATTAGCAAGAAGTCTTATAATGATATTTACAATATGTTTTATATTAAAACAATTAATAGCCATATACAACGGAAGTAAATGCGAAAATATCTTTTTATATTTAACTAAAATATTGGTAATATCTATATTGGTTACAAATGGATATTGGTTTTGTGAACAAATCTTAAATTTATTTGGAATGATTACCGACTGTGTTGATAAAATAATAGAATTTATGATAAATAAACCTGCAACATTTAACAATTTAAAAGAAGTTATTTTATCTGTTGATGACCTGATGAAAAATGATGCTTTAAGTATTGATGGATTAATAAAAGGAATGATATCTTTTGGAATAATAAATGTTTTAATTAGTTTTTCTGTAAGATATGTAAAAGTAATATTTTTGATACTTATAGCCCCGTTTAGCTTTATGTTTTTAGCAAGTGACTCGACTAGAGGCATATTTGAAACCTGGTTTAAACTAATTATAACCAATCTATCTGTTCAAGTATTTATAAAGTTTATAATATTAATTCCTTTAGCAGTAACTGATAAAAAAGGTATGTTATTTAAAGTTATATTATTAGGCACAATTTATATAATATTTAAATTGAATGATTTAGTAAATCATATTATGGCCAATATATCTATTTTTAGTTCAAATAAAGAAAAATTGTGAGGTATGAATGGAGATAAAAAATAAGAATTATTATTACTTAAATTTTAAAAGAAATAATAAGTGGTTAGGAATAATTGATTATAGACTAATTTTATTTTTGCTAATTTATGTTTTAGTAAGTATAAAGTTATTTTCAAGTTTAAAAATAGAACTAGAAACAGCATTTAGTGTTTTTTGTGGAACCAGTATTCCAATAGTAGCTTTAATACTAATTAGTTGTAAGGAAGAAAATTCTATAGAAGCACTTATGTTTATAATAAAATATATGTTAAGTAGAAAAATATTTGTTAGTTCTAATGTAAAAAAATTTAAAGGTGAAATATACAAGTAAATATTGTAAATTAAAAGAATAAATGATATAATTTATTCTACAAAATTGAAAGAGGTATATGTGTCATGAAAATTTCACAGAAAAGCAAGCTGGAACTAAGTGATATTGAAGTGCCAGACTTATTTGTACTAAATTATATGAGTTCTTTAGAAGGAACTGATGTTAAATTGTACTTATATTTAAATTTTATAGCTAAAAGAGGATTAGAAATAGAAAATGCTGCTCTTGCAAAACGTTTGGGAATAACAGAACAAGAGCTGGGATTTAGTCTAGATAGGCTTCAAGTTGAAGGATTAGTTATAAAAAATACTCATGGATATAGTTTGGCTGATTTGAAGGAAGTTGAGATAAATAAATCTTATATTCCTAAAATGGCAAACAAGAAAAATAAAGAGCAAACTGAAATTGAGAAAAAGAGAATTGCTGCAACGTATGCAATTAATGAAAGCTTTTTCCAAGGAATAATGTCTATAGGATGGTATTCTGATATTGGTGCCATGTTTGATAATTACATGTTCTCTGAGGAAGTAATGATTGCTTTGTTTCATTACTGTCAGGAAAAAAATGCTCTTACTAAAAAATATGTTCATGCGGTTGCAGAAGGATGGTATAAGGCTGGAGTAAAATCATTTGAAGATCTAGAAGACTATTTTGAAAATTATGACAAGATTCAAAAGATAAAACAAAAAATTGTTAAGAATTTAAAACTAAATAGAAATCTTACAACATATGAAGAAAAATATGTGGATACTTGGATAAAAGACTATGGATATGGTATAGATATAATTGAAGAAGCATTAAAAAGAACTGTTAATATTTGCAATCCTACTATAAGTTATATAAATGGTATAATAAGCAATTGGCACAAAAAAGGTGTTAAAACAGTTGAAGATGTAGAACAAAAAGAAACTAAAAAGACAGTTACTACTACTAAAAAAACAGTTCCAAAAACAAAATACCAAAGCTATGAGCAAAGAACTTATGATGACTTAGAATCTTTTTATGATAATGTTTAATGATTGGAGATTTTTAGTATGAATAATGAAGCATATGCAAAAGTCAAAGCAGAATATGATAGTAAAAGAGACGAAAAAATTAGGGCAGCTAAATATAAGAAAGATAGTGTGTTTAATAAAGATCCTAAATTGCAAGAACTTCAAGAAAGCATCAATCAATTGGGATTAGAAGTTACTAGAACTATTCTTACAACACATGATGAATTAAAGAAACAAATTGAACAAGAAAATTTGCAAATAAAAATTAAATCTCTTGAGGAAAAAATAGAAAAAGAACTAAAAAAGTTAGGGTATACTCCTGAAGACTTTGAACCTGACTTTGATTGTAAGCTTTGCAATGATACAGGTTTTGTTTTAGATGATAAAAAGAATACAAAATATTGTTCATGCTTTTTACAACAAGTAATAAACGAGAGTTTTAATGAAGCTAATATGTTAAGTCTTAAGGATGAAAATTTTGAAACTTTTGATATAGGATTTTATTCTAAAAATCCTGATAAGCAAAAATATGGAATTGATAAATCACCATTAGAAAACATAGAGGCAATAAGGAAACTGTCACTAAAATTTTGTGACAACATTGATTTGAAAGAACAAAAAAATTTATTATTTACTGGAAATACAGGACTGGGAAAAACATTTTTAGCTAATTGTATAGCAGGTAAACTTATAAAAAATAATAAATCTGTAGTATATCAAACTGCACCAATTTTGATGGATAAAATTATAGAATATAAATTTTCTAATAAGAAGGACAACAAAGAGGCTTCTGAATATAAGAAAATTTTTGATTCTGACTTGTTAATTATCGATGATCTTGGTACAGAGAGTATGAATAATATGAAATTTACTGAACTTTTTAATATTATAAATACTAGAATTTTAAATAATAAAAAAATACTTATTTCTACTAACTTGACTTTAAACGATCTTTATAAAGAGTATGATGAAAGAGTAATGTCAAGATTAATAGGGAACTTTATTATTTGTAAATTCGTTGGTGAAGATATCAGATTAAAAAAGAAGAAAATAAATTAGTGGAGTATATAAGTACCCCACTAGTTTGCTTTTTTCTTATTTTCTATTTTTAATAATTGTTCATATAATTTAATTTCTCTTTCACTAAGAGAATCTGGCATATCTATATTTATTCTTAAATTTAAGTCTCCACGTTTTGAGTCTTCTGAAATATATCCTTGTTCTTTAACAGTTATAATTTGTTTGTTTTTCAATTCTTTTGGAAGTGTAACAAATACTTTTTCTCCGAATACTGTTAATTTATATTTTCCTCCTACAGCTGCAAATGCAGGTGTAATGGTAATATCTTTTATTAAATTTATTCCATCAAGTTTAAATTCTGGATTTTCAACTATCTTAACGGTTATTATTAAATCACCATTCTTGCCACCATTCTTACCAGGATTGCCTAGCGCTGCAAGTCTAATTTTATCACCATTTTTGATTCCTATAGGAACATTAACTGAAAATGTTTTTAACCCACTTCTATAACCTTTAATTGCAATTTTCTTTTCAACTCCATAATAACCCTCTTCTAGAGTTACTTCTAAGTTTGTTTCAATATCAGTTCCTTTAACAGCTTTTTGTTTTTGTTTTCTTTCTTCATTTGGCGCATTATTTATATCACCAAAGTTTTGGGCTTCATCTTTCTTGAATCCTAGTATAGTTGTAAGTAAATCATTTATAACATTAACGCCACTTTTAAATTCATATTTTATATTAGATAGACTATCATCAGACTCTACCATTCCATATCCATATTTGTGTACTTGTCTATCATATTTTCTTCTTTTTTCGTCATTAGTTAATACATCATAGGCTTCATTTACATCCTTAAATTTTTCTTCTGCATTTTCTTCTTTGCTAGTATCAGGATGGTACATTTTTGCTAGTTTTCTATATGACAATTTTATATCTTGCATTGAACTTTTTCTGTTTACATTTAGTATTTCGTAATAATTTTTATATTTCATATATTGCTCCTTTTATGACACTTTTACAAGTTTATTTCATTATATCATAAAATCTGCATTTTTCAATATTCTTACTTGCAATTTTAATTTTTTTCTTGTATAATAGGGTAAGACATAAGATGGGGGTAATATTAAATGGATGAACAGAATTTTTTAGATGCACAAAAGATAGTACCAGTTAAAATAGAAGACGAAATGAAGAAATCTTACATCGATTATGCAATGAGTGTAATTGTATCTCGTGCTTTACCAGATGTTAGAGATGGACTAAAACCGGTACATAGAAGAATTTTATATGTAATGAATGAATTATCACTATGGCCAGAAAAACCATTTAGAAAATCAGCTAGTATTGTTGGTGACGTTATGGGTAACTACCACCCACATGGTGATGCTGCTATATATGATGCTTTGGTACGTTTATCTCAGGACTTTTCATTAAGATATCCTGTAGTAAATGGACATGGTAACTTTGGGTCAATAGATAATGATCCACCAGCCGCAATGAGGTATACAGAAGCAAAGTTACAAAAGATAGCACTTGAAATGTTAACAGATCTTGATAAGGATACAGTAGATTTTGTACCAAACTATGATGATAGATTAAAAGAGCCATCAGTTTTACCTGCAAAATTACCATATCTTTTAATTAATGGAGCTTATGGTATTGCTGTTGGTATGGCATGTAACATACCTCCACATAATTTAACAGAAGTAATTAATGGAACTATTGCTCAAATTGATAACCCTGATATAACTAATGAAGAATTAATGAATTATATTAAGGGACCAGATTTTCCAACTGCTGGTATAATTCTTGGAAAAGAAGGAATAAAACAAGCTTATACAACTGGTAGAGGAAAAGTATGCTTAAGAGCTAGAGCTGAAATAGAGGAAGACAACAGAGGAAGATATAGAATAATAGTTACAGAAATTCCATATCAAGTTAACAAAGCTGCTCTTGTAGAAAATATTGCAAAATTAGTAGGTCTTAAGGTTATAGAAGGTATTTCAGATTTAAGAGATGAATCTGATAGAGATGGACTAAGAATTGTAATTGAATTAAAAAGAGATGCTAATCCAAATGTTGTTTTAAATTTATTATATAAACATACACAACTTCAAGCTACTCAAAGTATGTTAATGTTAGCTTTAGTTGATGGACAACCAAAGGTATTAAAACTAAATGAAATATTGGCTGAATACATTAAACATAGAGAGAACGTTGTAGTACGTAGAACAAAATTTGATTTGGCAAAAGCAGAAGCAAGACTACATATTTTAGAAGGTTTAAGAATTGCATTAGATCATATAGATGAAATAATAAGAGTAATAAGAGAATCTTATGATAATGCACAACAAAGACTTATGGAGACTTTTGGACTTTCTGAGATCCAAGCAACTGCTATTTTGGAAATGAAACTTAGAACACTACAAGGTCTACAAAGAGAAAAAATTGAAGATGAATACAATAATCTTGTAAAATTAATTGCTCACTTAAAAGAAATTTTAGGTAGTGAAGAGCTTGTAAAAAATATTATTAAAGATGAACTTATTGAATTAAAAAATCAATATGGAGATGAAAGAAAAACAGAAATTACACACGGTGAAGGAGAAATCGACATAGAAAGTTTAATTAAAGAAGAAACTAATGTCGTTACTTTAACACACTTTGGATATGTAAAGAGAATATCTGTTGATGCATATAGAAGTCAAAGACGTGGTGGAAAAGGTCTTACTGCTATGAGTACTCGTGAGGAAGACTTTGTAGAACACTTATTTATAACTTCTACGCATGATTATATTATGTTCTTTACTAATACTGGTAGAGCATTTAGACTTAAAGCGTATGAACTACCAGAAGCAAGTAGAACTGCTAAGGGAACAGCAATTGTAAACTTATTACAATTATCTCAAGGAGAAAAAATAGCTGCTGTAATACCAGTAAAAGATTATAATGCTGAACTTTATGTTCTTATGGCTACTAGAAACGGTCTTGTTAAGAAAACTAGATTAGAAGAATATAGCAATATAAGAAAGTCAGGAATTCAAGGCATTACATTAAAAGAAGACGATGAGTTAATAGATGTAAGACTTACTGATGGAAAGAGCGACGTTATCATGGTAACAAGAGAAGGATTATCTATAAGATTTGCCGAAGAAGAGGTAAGAGCTGTTGGAAGAACTTCAATGGGAGTTAAAGGTATAAATCTTGGAAAAGATGATAAAGTTGTTGGAATGGAACCAGTAACATCAAATAATGATTATGTCTTAGCTATAACTGAAAATGGTTTTGGAAAAAGAACTGAAGTAGAAGAGTATAGAACTCAAGCAAGAAGTGGAAAAGGAATTTTAACTTATAAAACTACTAATAAAACTGGACATATAATAGGAATTGAGATTGTTAAAGATACTGATGATGTTATGATGATAACTGATACAGGTGTTATAATAAGAATCAATGTTAAAGATATTAGTGTACTTGGAAGAAATACTCAAGGGGTTACTTTAATGAGAACTTCTGATGGTGGAAAAGTTGTAAATATTGCAAAAGTACCAGAAGAAGATGCAAATATCGAAGAATAAAATATTGAATAACTCGGATAAATAAATTATCCGGGTTGTTTTTTTACTAATTTTATGTTATAATCTATGGCACTGTAAAAAAATTAGTTTAATAATTTAAAACTAGGAGGTAAAAAGAATGTTTGCAATTCTTAAAGTTCTTAAGAGTGAGGTGGGTACAGGCTGTGTTATACAAAAAAGTCGTGGCATCCAAATCAGATACTATCTTGAAGATACTAAGGTACAAGATGAAATGAATGCTTATTTCATGGTACAGTATAGGTACTTTGATGAATTTATTATATCTGGTGTTTCATATTCTGTTTTGGATCTCTTTTCTCCGGGAGAGAGTAAATATAATAAAAATGCAGAAATAACAAAAGAATACGTTGAAATCTGTGAAAAAAACGGCATAAAAATGAAAAATGTAGGCAATGTAATAACAGATAACAGGTACAATCTTAATGTTATGCTCGCACTAAGTGATAAAAAAGGCGAATATGCAAGACGTATTTATGACTCACTTGAAAAGAAGTTAAAGAAGCCAAAATTGAAATGTAAAGTTAAATAATGACGCTTTAAACGTTAAAATCAAGGTGTAGATAAAAATCTACGCCTTTTTTTAGGGCATTTATCCTTTACATAACGTTTTAAACGTGATATAATTATCATAAGTATTTCAAATAGTCGCGTACCTTTGGTATGAGGAAAGTCCGGACACCATAGGGCAAGGGTGCTAGATAACGTCTAGTGGGAGTGATCCTAAGGAAAGTGCAACAGAAAATAACCGCCGATTTTATCGGTAAGGGTGAAAACGTGAGGTAAGAGCTTACGGATCCGTATGGAGACATATGGATAGTGTAAACCCCACTCGGTGCAACACCAGATGAGAAAGGTTAAGGTGGCCCGCCATCTTTCGTGGTTGGTGGCTAGAGATTAGTAGCAATACTAGTTCAAGATAAATGACTATTTAAAACAGAATCCGGCTTACGAAATGCTTGAAGAATCCACTTTGTGGATTCTTTTTTGTTTATTTTAATCATATAATTAGATAATTTGTTGAAAAATTTAGTACTATAAAATATAATATAGTATATATTTATTAAGGAGATGATTTTATGAGTGAGGGGCAATCTTATTTTGATGGTGGGCTTTTACAATTAATAGGATGGAAAATATTAGGAGGATTAGTTACAGTTTGCACTTTTGGAATCTGTTATCCGTGGGCAGTTTGCATGGTGTATTCATGGAAAACAAAACATACGGTAATTAATGGAAAAAGATTAAAGTTTGATGGATCAGCTGTAGGACTTTTTGGAAATTGGATAAAATGGCTTTTACTTTGCATTATTACACTTGGAATATATAGTTTTTGGGTTGGTATAGCTCTAGAAAAATGGAAGGTTAAACATACAAGTTTTGTAGACTAATTAACATAAAATGTTGACAATTCTATATGTTTTTGCTATAATATTTTTAAAGAAAGAGAAAATGGAAATCAATAATTTGATTTATGTTATATATGTTCCGAAAGGAACTTATATACCCGTGCCACCATATATTTTGCATAACGCCGATTTTATGTGATTATTTGGTAAAATTTAAATATCAAAGGTCAGGTGATTTTGAATTTTGCACGGAATAATATGATATACAGTTTTGTGTGTTAATGCAAAACGGAGTTACTGCCAAAAGGTAGTGTACTGGTGTATCAAAATTAAGGGAGGATGATGATAATCATTCTCTCTTTTTTCTTATAAATTTAGTCCTAAAATACCGGCTGTTTATTGACTTTTTTTTATTTATATAATATACTTATTTTATGTATTTTAAGAAAGAAGGATTCATATGGAATTTAAAGCAAACCCAAATAAAAAAATAGAAATTAAAGTAGGAGATAAAACTTATAAAAGACATGCTATTGAAACTCACTATGTTCAAATTGGTGAAAATTACATTGATATAATTGAAAAATATGTAAAACCAATCTACGAAGATGGGGATATTATTTCAATAAGTGAAAAAATAATAGGATTATGCCAAAAAAGAGTTGTATATAAAAAAGACGTAAAAGTAAGTAAAATGGCAAAATTCTTATCTAAATTTGCCATGAAAAGTGATGCTGGTGTTGGCGTAGATAATCCATATAAAATGCAATTTGCAATAATGATATGTGGTCGTGCGAAAGTATTATGGGCAGCAATCGCAGGTGGATTTTGTAAAATATTTGGAAAAAGAGGAGTGTTTTATGAAATTGTTGGTCCAGAAATAAGTGGACTTGATGGATTCTATGGTGATGTATTTGAAGATTATGCTGAGTTTGGAATAAGAATACCAGAAAACTCTACTGGAGTTTGTAATGAAATTTATGAAAAAACTGGCGTAAAATGTATGATAGTCGATGCTAATGATTTTAATGTTGAGATACTTGGAAAAGCAGATTCAATAGATGAAACAGAGGAAAACTTAAAGGCTATGATAAAAGATAATCCTGCTGGTCAGGCAAAAACATTAACACCACTTATTTTAATTAGAAAAAAATAATACATCGTAATGTGGAGGAAAGTATGTCTGAGGATACTAAAACAAACAACAACCAATTGGAGGTTGTTAAATCAGGAGCTGTGGAAAATATAAAGAAAAAAGGCAAAAGCTTTATGTCTAAAAAGTATGCTAAACCAGTTATAATTTCCATGGCTACAATATTATTTTTAGCAATAATTTTTAGTGTATTTGTATGTGTAAATAAAGTAAATTCAAACGTCTATAAAAATGTTTATATTTTAGGACAAAATGTTTCGGGTTATACGACTGATGGTCTAGTTCAACTGATCAATGAAAAAAATTCTGAAAAAGACATTTCTATCTATCAAGGAACTGAGAATATATATTCGGTTAAATCTACTGAAATTGATTTTGGAATTGATGTAACAAGTACTGTTAATAAAGCTTTGTCTTTTGGTAGAGATTCTAATGTCTTTAAAAATAGCTTTAATATTATTAAGGCTAAGTTTAAAAAAGTAGACATTGATCCAGTTTATACTTGTGATGAAGAAAAAATAGATGGAGTTATAAAAAATATTGAACTTAGTTTAAAGGATAGATTTGTAGAAGATTCATATAGTTTAGATGACGCTTCTTCAAAACTAATAATTACAAAAGGAAAATCAGGAAATGCAATTGATTATCAAGAAGTTGAAAATGCATTGATTGATACTTTTAAAACTGATGAAAAATCTTTGATAATTAATACAATTGTAAAAAAGCCAGATACTATAGATGTTGATAAGATTTATGAAGAAGTAAAAAAAGATCCTAAAGATGCGTATGTTGATGAAAAATCAAACCCAGTAAAATTTGTAAAAGAAGAACCTGGAATTGATTTTGATAAAGAAGAATTAAAAAGGATTCTAAATTTAGATGAAAATAAAGAGGAAGGTAAAGTAATTGAATTTCCAATTACTGTAAAAGAACCTCAAGTTAAACTTACTGACATAACAGCTAGTATGTATAATGATAAATTAGCTGGCTATACAACTTATTTTGATGCTTCTAATTACGCTAGAGGAAACAATTTGGAAATAGCATTAAGATATTTGAATGGTAAAGTAATTATGCCTGGTGAAACTTTTTCATATAACAATGCTATTGGAGATACAACTTCTTCAAAAGGCTATTTACCAGCGGCAGTATTTAAAGCTGGTACTGTAGAATATGAAGTTGGAGGAGGTATTTGCCAAACTACATCCACTCTTTATAACGTTGCTTTAATGGCAAATTTAGAAATTGTGGAAAGACATCAACATGGACTTCCTGTTGGATATGTTCCACCTAGTAGAGATGCAACTGTATACATTGGAGTTTTAGATTTTAAATTCAAAAATACTAGACAGTATCCAGTTAAAATTGTTACATCTTATAGCTGGAATGGAACTATGAATATAAGTTTATATGGAACTAAAGAAGAAAACGAATATGAAGTAATTTTAAGCAGCAGTGTTACATCTACTATTCCATATACAACAAAATATAACTATGACGCTAATATTCCTCAAGGAAGAAATGTAGTAGTAAGTAAAGGTGTTAATGGTTATAATTCTGAGGGATATATAACTAAAAAATTAGATGGTCAAGTTGTAAGTTCTGGACTTTTATCAAGAGATTCTTACAAAGCTCAACAAGAGATCATTACTTGCGGAACAGGAAACGTTGGTAGTTAAAAAATAAGAGGGGGATAATATGGAATCATTATTAGATATGAATCAATTTGATGTTATTGATATGCCTGGAATGAATACTATAGCTTTTCTAGTAGAAAAGAATGAAAATGAAAAAATTAATGGTAATGCAATGTTATCATTACAAAAAATAGAGAGTATAGATACTCAAGATGCTGGAAGAATAAAGAAAACATTTAATGTTTTAAAAGCGGGCGAAGAAAGTCAACTTATAGTTTTACTTACACTTACTAATTCTAGAGCAATTATTAGTACAGGTGAACTTTCAGATTCTGGATTTAAGGCAACACAATCAAATGTGCCATTAACTTATGGTTCAATATTTAATCAAGCTGGTGTTGAGTATAAAGAAGTAGATTATACTCCTAATTATAAAAGACATTTTTCTATTATTGACACTCAAACTGGTGAAGAAATTAAACCAGTTGTATATAGAGATTCTATAACTGGTGGAATAAAAGGAAGATGTAAAATACTTCCAAACAAAGCATATATTGTTTTGGAATTAAGATATGAAGATTAACAAGGAGAAATATATATGGGAAAAATAATTGTAGATGCTTTGGTAACAGAGGTAAACGAAAAAGAATTAGTACCTAAGTCAAAAGCAAGTTTAGTTGTTGGTCAAATAGCAACTCCTGAAAAGAAAGCAATTGATACTAAAGAGGAAGAATTAAAGAAGGTTGTTGCAGCTAACAAGGATAATATAGAAAATATTTCAACAAATCCTCAAGGAAATGTAGAAATTAGTTATAAAGACGAAAAGGAAGATAAAGAAAAAGAAGATAGAGAAGAAAAAGAAATAGAACAAATAAATGAAGATCCTGTAATGGATGACGGAGATGAATTAATAATATAGTTTTATAAAGAGGTTATATATGAGTAATTTAAAAAGAGAAATTCTTATGTTTTTGGTACTATATCTTATTTTTGATATTGTACTAGTTGGTGCTTTGTTTGCATCTTATCAAGCTAAAGAACTTGGAAAAGTTGAAGGTTTGATGGCTGGTTTTCAAAATTTTGTACCAGCTTTAACTCATCCATTTAGTTCGGATGTTCCTGGAATATTTCCTGCAATGTTTAAAGATTTTGGAGGATTTCTAACATGGTCATTATGGGCTTTAATAATTTGTCTTGCTGTTTTCATATATTGGAAGATAAAAATGGCTGGCAAAAGTGAATACGAAGGAAAAGAACATGGTTCAAGTGAATGGAGTAAAGGCGGAGAAGAATTTAGAAAACTATCAGATGGAAGCGAAATTTTAAATAGAAAAGATGGATTTATACTAAGTAAAAATCATTACTTAGGTACAGATCTTAAAAAAGTAAAGATAAATAAAAATATCTTAGTAATTGGTGGATCTGGTGCAGGTAAATCTGCATGTTATATTAAGCCTAATATTTTACAAAAATTGGGTTCATACGTTATAACAGATCCAAAAGGAGAGCTTTATAGAGAGACTTCAGGATATCTTAAAGCTAATGGTTATAAAGTTAGAACTTTAAACTTGGTAAATCCAGAGTATAGTGATAGATATAATCCACTTGCTCATATTATAGATCATACTAGTGTTGATATAATAGCACATACAATAGTTATGGGAAGTAGTGGAGATAGCTCAAAATCTGCAGATCCATTTTGGGATAATACTGCCAAAATGTTACTTAAAGCATGTATTTATTACGTTATATCCGTGTTACCACCAGAAGAACAAAACTTATCAAGTTGTTTAAATATTGTAAGACAAGGTGGAGCTGATGAATCAATATTTGATAAATTATTTATTGATGAATTAAAACCAGACCATCCTGGTAGAAAAGAATATGAAGGAATAAGAGTTGGTGCTGATAAAACAAAACAAAGTATAGCAATTTCATTAGTATCTAAACTAAGTGCTTTTGACTCACCACCAATGATGAGAATAACTACATCAAACAACATAGATTTTGATGAGTTAGGTGAAGAAAAAACAGCATTATTTGTAATTACTTCTGCTGCTGATAGCACATATGATTACATTGCAACTATATTCTTTAGCCAAATGTTACAAAAACTTTATACTCAAGCTGATAGAAATGGTGGAACACTTCATCATCAAGTATATTTCTTGCTAGATGAATTTGCAAATATTGGACAAATTCCAGACTTTAATAAAAAACTTAGTACAACTAGAAGTTTGGGTATTAGTATATCTATTGTTGTACAGAGTTTGGATCAATTAGAAGGACTTTATAAAGACACATATGAGAACATTATCGGTAACTGTGATACCCAACTTTTCTTGGGAAGCCAATCAATAAAAACTTGTGAGTATTTTTCTAAGAGTTTAGGTCAAAAGACAATAGAATATGAAAGCAGATCTGTAAGTAAAGACAAGGATGAAATGTCTAAACAAGGTGTTTCAATAAGTAAACAAAAACAAGCAAGAGAACTTATGACAGTCGATGAATTAAAGAGATTAGACTTTAATGATGAAATTATACTTGTAAGAGGATTAAAACCAATTAGAGCTAAAAAAGCTTGGTATTTTAAATATCATCCAGAAAGAGATGTTGCTAAACAATATGAAATTGGCGATATATCACAAATGCCAAAAACTGATGATGTTGAAATACATACAATGGATGTATACAAGCATTTAGATGATAGAGCTAGAAAAGCTAAAAATTACAGAAAGGAACAAACTGAACAACCAAAACCAGCAGCTTCTAGCAGTGCCGGTACAGCACAAGAAATTGAAAAATTTGATCTTCAAGCTGAGTTAGAAAAGAAATTTGATGAATTATTTGGAGAAACAGATAATCATTAATGATATAAGAGGAACCTTAAGTAAAAGGTTCTTTTTTGTTTATTTAAAATGAATGAATAAGACAAAATTTGTGTTGTTTTTTCTTTTTACATGTAGTATAATCTTATCAGTGAGGTAATCTATGAAAAAAAATAATATTGTTTTTAAGTTAATAATTTTTATAGTTGCTGCTTTGATTGTAGTATTTGTATGCATGTATCTTTTAAATAATGAAGGCAAGATTAATCAGGGTAATTTTAGAGTAAATGATGCAATGGTAAAGTCATCTTTGGATGTAAAGGAAGAAGAAAATGGTGACGAAAACGCTAAACTTACAAGTCTTACAGATATAAAGGTAAGTGCTAACCAAGTAAATACTTTATCACTTTTATTAGTAAGTGATGTAAAACCAACAAGGGTTTACATTGATAATGTAGAAATTAAAAAGGCAAATATAGGAAACGTTGCAATATATAATGATATTGATGAAGAAATATATTCTGATAATATTAGTATAGATGGTGCAGACTTAATACCAACAGAAAAAGATGGAGAATATTTAGTTGAATTAAAAATTAATAATATGAACATTATAAGCAATAAAAACTTGCCAGAAGGTACTAATGAAGTATCATATGATGGTAGATTATTGAAATTTTACAGTATGAATGTTAATGATATAAAATTTGATGTAAAATTTAAATTAAATATTATAGATGATAATGGTAAGATAAATTCTTCAAATATAAAACTTACTCTTCCAAATTCTGATATGGTAACAAATGGTATAAGTGTTGTACGTCTACCAGTTTCTAATTTTGTTTTTTCAGTTAAATAATTAAAAATAACTTGAATTTAGTATAGAAATAGTGTATAATTAATTTACCACCAAACGATAGAGCAGTGTGAATCTTGTCAGGTCCGGAAGGAAGCAGCAATAAGCATGAATCTCTATGTGTTTGGTGATTTTTGTTAGAGGTGAATAGTAATGGCATATATTGCTTTATATAGAAAATATAGACCAGATACTTTTGAAAAAATATTAGGTCAAGAAAGCGTAACAAAAATTCTTAAAAATCAGATAAAAAATCAAAAAATTTCTCACGCTTATATATTTAGCGGAAGTAGAGGAACAGGAAAAACAAGTGCAGCTAAAGTATTTGCACGTGCTATAAACTGTTTAAATCCAAAAGATGGTGAACCTTGTAATGAGTGTGAAGTTTGTAAAAATATATTAGAGGGCAATACAACAGACGTAGTAGAAATGGATGCTGCATCTAATAATAGTGTTGAAAACATAAGACAAATACGTCAGGAAGTTCAATATGCAACTGTTGATGTAAAATATAGAGTTTACATCATAGATGAAGCACATATGCTTACAACAAGTGCTTTTAATGCATTGCTTAAAACTTTGGAAGAGCCACCTCAAAATGTTGTATTTATATTAGCTACTACAGAGCAGCATAAAATTCCAGTAACTATTCTTTCTAGATGTTTAAGATTCGAATTTAATAGACTGTCTGAAGAAAATTTAGTAAAAAATCTAAAATTTGTATTGAAAAATGAAAATATAGAATATGATGAAGAAGCTATAGGATATATTGCAAAACTTGCAGATGGTGGAATGAGAGACGCCCTTAGTATACTTGAGAGATGTATATCAGAGTCTTCTGAGAAGCTAACTTATGAAGATGTTGTGAATATTATTGGTGCAACTCATAAAGATGTAATAAATAAAATAACAAAATCACTTAAGGAATATGATTCTATAAGTGCAATAGAAGAAATAGATAAGTTGATAAATAAAGGAAAAGATTTAAGACAATTAGCCTCAGATCTTACAGAAAACTTTTTAGATATTTTAATAAATAGTACTGAAAGTGACAAGACACGAATAATTAATATAATAGATAGATTATCTAAGTTAGATAATGATATAAGACTATCTACAAAACCTTCAATTGTTTTTAAATCTACTATTGTTAGTTTGTGTAATTTGGATATGTCATCAAATAATAATAGCAATAATTCAAGTGCAAGCTTAAATGATGAAACTGTAAAAATGATTACACAAAGATTAAATGCACTAGAAAGTAAGATTGCTGGTATTAAAGAAAATAAGGTTGTAACAGTAACAACAGGAACAGTAGCTCCTAAAAATGTTAGTACAAGTGCAAAGCCTCCAAAAAGCACTAATGTTAGTAATAGTACTAGTGCGATAGACAAATCTAATATGTCATATTTTAATGAGATAGATGATTTAAAACAGACTGTTTCTTCACTTGGAAAATTTAAACTATATTCTGCGCTTACAAGTGTAAGTATCTGCACTGATAATGATAAGGTTTACGTTATTACTAATAATGGATTTGCTTATGACATTTTAAAGTCAGATGAGAGTATGAGCTGCTTAAGAGAACTTTTTGAATCAAAATATGGAATAAATAAACAATTAGAAATAACTTTAGAAACAAAAGAAGCTATTGCTAATGAGGGTATGGAAAAATATTTGAAAGATAAAGAAATAAAATATACAGATTTAGATTGAAAAATATAAATTATTATAATATAATGTTAAGGTAAAAAAGAAAGGATGATTTAAATGGCTAAATTTGGAGGATTTCCAGGTGGTGGCGGCATGGGTAACATGCAAAATATTTTAAAACAAGCACAAAAAATGCAAAAGGAAATGCAAGAAAAACAAGAAGAAGTTGCAAAAAAAGAAATAGAAACTTCTGCTGGAGGCGGAGCTGTTATAGTAAAAGCTACTGGTAATAAAGAAATAAAAGAAATTATAATAAAACCTGAAGTAGTTGATCCAGCTGATGTTGAAATGTTACAAGATTTAATATTAACTGCTGTTAATGAAGCTATGAATCAAGCAGATGCTATGATGCAAGCAGAACTTGGAAGTTTCAACGTACCAGGAATGTTCTAGGTGATAAGATGTATTCAGAAACTGTCACTAAACTTATAAATCAATTTGAAAAATTACCTGGAATAGGACATAAAACGGCAGTAAGACTTGCATTTTATGTACTGGAATCACCTAAAGAATATGCTGAAGAAATGTCTAGTACAATACTTGAAGCAAGAAATAAAGTAAAATTTTGCTCAAAATGCTATAATATAACTGAAACGGATCCATGTCAAATATGCTCTAATCCAAAGAGGGATGAAAGTGTGATATGTGTAGTTGAAAATGTAAAAGATGTTATAGCAATGGAAAAAACTCATGAATATAGAGGCATGTATCATGTGTTACATGGGGCTATTTCACCTATGAACAATATTGGTGCTGCAGATATTAAAATAAAAGAACTATTATCTAGACTTTCTGATGATACTGTAAAAGAGATAATTATTGCGACTAATCCAACTGTTGAAGGAGAAGCCACAGCTATGTATATATCAAGATTAATAAAACCAATAGGTGTAAAAGTAACAAGAATTGCTCATGGAATACCGGTCGGAGGAGATTTAGAATATACTGATGAAATTACTCTTATAAAAGCTCTAGAAGGAAGAAGAGAAATATAAAATAGGTGAGAAAATTTAAATCCTCACCTATTTTTCTTATCTACATTTTTCGTAGAACCAAGAAATATTAAATATATTTAAACTACAAATGTAGTTACTAATATTATGTTATATCTAATAAAAAATATGCATAAAGTTTATTAAATAGAAAATAATTCTTGTAACAAATAGACAGTAATGATATAATTTAGGTAATTTTGAGGAGAGAAATATGAATAATAAATATAAAGAATTTAGAGAAAAATATGATACTTTTATATATCATGATTATAAGATTGAAATAGAAAATCAAAATATTGTTGTAGAGTTTGAATTCGAAATTGTAGGACTTTCAACATTTAATCCTAAACTAATAATTCCAACTGATAAAATAAAGGATACTTTAAGAAAAAATGGATTTGATCAAAGTATTGATGTAACTTCTAATATAGTTAAAAATTTGGTATTTAATATTGGTATGGTTGAAGTTGTAAGTTATTTAAAACTTACATGTTCAAAAAAATTAATTATAGAATGTGGTTATTTAAACGATGATCAAAAAATATGGTTCAAAAAACTTTATTTAAATGGTTTAGGAGAATTTTTCTATATAAACAATATCGATGTTAATGAAGATGAATTTATTATAATTAAATCAAATGAAGACTTTAAAAATTTAGCTTTAGAATCTCCTGTAGAATTAAAAGGACAACTTATACCAGTTGGCGGTGGAAAAGACTCAAATGTTACAATGGAAGTTCTAAGAACACTAAAAAATGAAAATACTGCGTTTATCGTTAATGCTAGAGGAGCTACTATTGAAAGCACTAGTGCAGCTGGTTATGAAGATGATACTATAATAATAGAAAGAATTCTAGATAAAAATATGTTAGAACTAAATCAAAAAGGATTCTTAAATGGTCATACTCCATTTTCTGCTATGCTTGCTTTTTTAACTACATTTATTGCATATATCTCAAGAAAGAAATATATTGTATTATCTAATGAATCTAGCGCTAATGAACCAAATGTTGTTGGAACTACTATAAATCATCAGTATTCTAAAAGTATTGAATTTGAAAACGATTTTAGATATTATTCAGATACATATTTAAAGACTGGAACTCAATATTTTAGTTTATTAAGACCACTTACTGAACTTCAAATAACAGCATTATTTGCTAGATATGAAAAATATCACCCAGTATTCAAAAGCTGTAATGTTGGTAGCAAGAAAAATATATGGTGTGCTAATTGTTCAAAGTGTTTATTTGTATATATAATGTTATCACAATTTTTAGATGAAGATAAAATGATAAAAATATTTGGTGAAAATTTGCTTAATAAAGGATCATTAAGACAAACATTTATTGAACTTATAGGTAAGGGTGATAATAAACCATTTGACTGTGTTGGCACTTATGAAGAAATAAATTATTCTTTGTGTTCACACATATTAAAATGTAAAAATAAAGATTTTATGCCAATTTTACTAAATGAATATTTTAATAATGAATATAATAATAACATAGATAGTGTGAAAAAAGTAGTTGAAGAAAATAGAGAAAAACTATTAAAAGGTTATTGTAATAATAATTTGCCAACTAAATTTGAAGAGTTGTTAAAAAATGAATTGAAGGTGCTATAAATGCAAGAGATGATAAAAGAATTAGAAAATAAAAGAATTGTTATTTTGGGTTTTGGAAGAGAAGGAAAATCAACTTATGAGTTTTTAAGGAAACATTTAGGTGATATTGTAATAGATGTAATAGATGAAAATATAGACATTTTAAGTGAAGATAATAAAGAATATTACGAGGATATGAATTTAAATGTTATAAAAACTCACGAATATCTAGAACTTTTAAATGAGTACGATATTATTTTTAAATCTCCTGGAATTTCTTTTAAGGGAGTAGATATATCTTCATTTGAATCTAAAATAACATCTCAGTTAGAAATGTTTTTGAAATATACAGATTCTTTAACAATTGGTATTACGGGAACTAAAGGTAAAAGTACAACTTCTTCTCTTATATATAGTATAATAAGAGAACAAACTGGAAATGTTCACTTTTTAGGTAATATAGGTAAGCCAATATTTACAGAAATAGATGAAATTAGTAAAAATGATATTGTAGTAATAGAAATTTCTTCACATCAAGCTCAATACATAAAACATTCTCCACATATTGGAGTTGTATTAAATGTTTTTGAAGAGCATCTTGATCATTATAATTCTTATGAAGAATATATAAATTCAAAGGTAAATGTGCTAAGATATCAGACTAAGGAAGACTTTGCTATATTTAATGCAAATGATGAACTTCTTTTAAAACATATAAATAGTGCTAATTTAAAATCTAATTTAATTCCTATAAGCATTAAACAAAAGGAAAAATATGATTTCTTTGATTTTAATCATGAAAGAGGAATTTTAGGTGAACACAATGCATTTAATATTATGGTTGCATTAGAAATATCTAAAATTTTAAATCTTGATTTAAAAAGAGCAACAAATACTACATATGAATTTAAATCATTACCACATAGACTAGAAAAAGTAGGTACTTTTGACGATGTAACATATTATAATGATTCAATTGCAACAATTCCAGAAGCTGCAATAATGTGTATAGAAACTTTAAAAAATGTTAACACGATTATAATAGGCGGTATGGATAGAGGAATAGAATATGAGGAATTTGCTAAATATCTTAATGAGTGTAATGTAGAAAATATAATATGCGTTTATGAAACAGGCAAAAAAATATTGAATATGTTAATGGATGAAAATACAACGAAGAATGTTAAATATTTTGATGACTTAAAAGATGCTACTTTTTATGCAAAAAAAATAACTAAAAAAGGTATGATTTGTGCTATGTCACCAGCAGCTGCTAGCTATACTCACTTTAAGAATTTTGAAGATAGAGGAAACAAATTTAAAGAATATGTAATGAGTGATATGTAGTATTTGCATATTTAATGTTTAAAACAAAAAAAGACTTGAGTAATTTTGACTCAAGTTTTTTTCATTTATTATTTTTTAATTTAAAGTGTAAATTGCATAATTTAATACACCTGCAAATATTAACCACAATACATAAGGTATTTGTAAAAGTCCAGCAATTGGTGATATTTTATAAAATTTTATAAACATTATTATAACAAATACTAGTAATAAAATTAACCATATGAACGCAAATAAAAACCACTCTAGTCTAAAGAAAAATAATGTCCATAAACTATTTATAATTAATTGAACTAAATATACACCTAAAGCTTTATATTTAAATTTCTCAAAATCAGTGTTATTTACACAAATTAAATATGAGGATATTCCCATTAATATGTATAGAATTGACCACACTATAGGAAACAGTATTGCTGGAGGTGAAAAGCTTGGTTTGTTTATTTCTTGGAAAGCATCCATATTACCACCAAGTAATGCTCCTATTCCTCCAAATGCTAGTGCTACAATTATAAAAGTTATTAATAATTTATAATTTACATTTTTCATTTAGTATCACTCCTAATATTATTCTATGAAAAAAATACCAATATATTAAAAATATTTTAAGTAGGTTACAATAATTAAAATAAGGTTACATTAAAATTACAAAAAAATTAAAAAAATTTCAAAAAAAGTAGCAAAAAAAATGTATACATGGTATAATTATTTTGTAAAAAAATAACGAGGTGTGTTTGTATGAATGAGAAGAAAATTTTGATTGTTGATGATGAAAAGCCAATTGTTGATATTTTGGATTTTAACTTAACTAAAGAAGGATTTCAAACTACAGCCGTTTATGATGGTGAAGAGGCTATAAGAGTAGCTTTAGAATTAAAACCAGATTTAATTTTATTAGACTTAATGCTACCCAAAATAGATGGATTTAATGTTTGTAAAGAGTTAAGAAAACATTTAACTTGTCCTATAATTATGCTTACAGCAAAAGAAGAAGTTGTAGATAAAATAATTGGTCTTGAACTTGGGGCAGATGATTACATGACAAAACCATTCAGTATAAGAGAGGTTATTGCAAGAGTAAAAGCTAACTTAAGAAAACATGTGCTACCAGAAGAAGAAAAAGATTCTAAGAATTCAAAAAACAGAATAAAAATAAAGGATATGATAATAGATCCAGAACGTTATATTGCCATTATTAATAACAAGACTATAGATCTTACAGTAAAAGAATTTGAACTTTTAAAAATGCTTTCTTCTGCACCAAATCAAGTGTTTACAAGAGAACAAATATTAAGAGGTGTTTGGGGATACGATTTTTATGGTGATGCTAGAACTGTCGATGTTACAATTAGAAGATTAAGAGAAAAAATAGAAAAAAATTCTGCTGATCCTCAATATGTTCAAACAAAAAGAGGTATGGGATATTACGTTTGTGATTAGAGAATTTTAGTTTGGAGAAATTTATGAAAAATTCAATAAAATTCAATATCGTATTTTTAAGTATTACAATGGTAGTTATAGTTTTTATAGCTACTATTATACTATCTGGGAACTTTATTAAAACAGATTCGATATTTTCAGCTGGAAATATTGCTGTACTAGTATTTTTTATAATTGTAGCGGTAATATTTGCTAATATAATATCAAATCTTATTACTGCGCCACTCAAAAAAATAGAAAAAAATATGAAAAATGTGGCATCTGGAAAAATATTAGATACTAAAAATTTAAAGAATTGCAGTAATTTGGTTGAGATAAATGATTTTGTGGAATCTTATACACAAATGATGGAATTAATAAAGAAAAATCATATTGACCTTAATAGCCAACAGAGTAAAACTGAAATTATACTAGAACACATTGCAGATGGTGTTGTGGCCTTTTCAATTAATGAACAGGTTGTGCATATTAACAAACCTGCAATTAGACTATTAGGACTTAGTAATTCTGAAGATACATTTAATAAAATTACCAAAAAGCTAAAGATAGATATTAAATTTGATCAAGTTATATATCTATCAAATTACAAAAGTATAGAAACAAAAATAACCGTCGGTGAAAATGTATTAAATATAATATTTGCGCCATTTTTCAGTAACAGTTTGACTCCAATGGGAGTTATAATGATGGTGAGAAATATTACTGAAAATGTTAAGCTTGATAATATGAGAAAAGAATTTGTTTCTAATGTTTCCCATGAACTAAAAACACCGCTTACTTCTATAAAAGGATACTCAGAGACTATGATGAATGGTAATTTAACTCAAGAAGAGGTTGAAAAATTCTCAAGAGTTATAAACCAAGAGGCAAATAGAATGGGTAGACTTGTATCAGACTTATTACAATTATCAAGATTTGATTATAAAAAAGTAAGTTGGAAGAAAATGATGTTCTCTTTAGAAGATTTGTGTAAATCTGTATGTGAAAAAATGAAATTTGTTGCTGGTGAAAAGAATCATAAACTAGAATGTATAGTAATGGTTTCACCTCCAAAGGTATACGCTGATAGAGATGCTATAGAACAAGTAATAGTTAATATACTAACAAATAGTATTAAGTATACTCCTGATGGTGGAGAAATTAAACTATATGTTGGTTCTATAAATTCAAATGCATATATAAAGGTTGTAGATAATGGTATAGGAATACCAGAAAAAGATTTACAAAGAATTTTTGAAAGATTCTATAGAGTTGATAAAGCTAGGTCTAGAAAAATGGGCGGTACAGGGCTTGGATTATCAATAGTAAAAGAAATTATTGATGGAAATAACGGAACAATAGATATAAGAAGTGTAGTAAATGTTGGAACAGAGGTTGTAATAACTTTACCAACGAAAGTGAAAGTAAATTAATTTGGAGGAAATGATGAAGTTTATAGATACTCATGCACATTACAATGATGAAAATTTTAAAGGAATAGAAGATGAAACAATAAAAAAATGCATTGATGCCGGAGTGGACCGTATAATTAATGTTGGGTACGATGTGCCTTCTTCTATAAGATCAATAGAATTATCAAATAAATATGAGCAAATATATGCTGCTATAGGAATTCATCCTCATGATGTAGATAATTTCACTGCTAAAGATGTATTGGACGTATATAACACTTATTATAATCAAAAAATAGTAGCTATTGGCGAAATAGGATTAGATTATGCCTTTGTAAAGGATAATAAAGAAAAACAGAAAAAATTATTCATAGAGCAAATAGAACTTGCAAACACATTAAAACTTCCTATTTTAATCCATTCTAGAGATGCCGGACTTGATACATACAATATACTAAAAAATGAAAAACAAGCTGAGTATGGAACACTATTTCATTGCTTTCAACCAACCGATGACTTAGTAAGACTCGTAATAGAAAAAGGATATTTTGTAGCATTTGGTGGTAATATTACTTTTAAAAGAAATGAAAGTTTTAAAGAGTATATAAGGAAAATACCACTAGATCAAATTGTTATAGAAACTGATTCACCATATCTAGCACCTGTTCCTTATAGAGGAACAATAAATACTTCTGCTAATTTACCAATAATATGTAGAAAACTTTCAGATTATAAAGGATTAAATATGGATTATGTGGCTGAAAAAGTTTATAATAACTCATTAAGATTTTACAATATTAAATAGAAAAATGTTGGGGTAATCGCCCCAACATTTTAATTTTATAATTTTTTTATAAATCTATGATTAATTTTCATGACTTGAAATATAAAATAATAAATATATTTATACTTTATATGGAAGTATGAAAAACTAGCATTCTTTAAAGTTATTTGTTATTTCTTTTACCACTCTATTTAGTGATGCAAGCTGCTTATCAGTAAAGTACACATCTCCGGGTTCATTTATTTCATTATCTAAAGATTCAGAAAATAAGTAGTCTAAACTTAATTGTAATTCGTTGGCTATAAGTATAGTTTTATTTAGACTTGGAAGCTTTTTACCACGTTCAATGTCTCCTAAAAAATTAGGTGATACTTTAAGTATCTCTGATAATTCAAATTGAGTGTAACCATATTTTTTTCTGGCATCACAAATTTTCTTGCCAAAAGCTTTTGTATTTATAACCAATATTTCCTTAGATCTTTTTGCCATGTAAAAACCTCCACTAATATTATTATGATATAACATTTATAATTTTATTTAAACAATCTAAAAATATGTATAATAACACTTAAAGTGTATTGAGATGTTATATAATATTTATAAGCTGTTGATTAATTTTTTATTCTTTGTTATAATTCTTATATAGAGGTGATTATATGGTTAATAGATTTGTTTTAAACGAAATGTCTTATCATGGGAAAGGTGCTAGAAGTGTACTTTCTACAGAGATAATTAATAGAGGATTTAAAAAAGTTTTAGTAGTTACAGATAAGGCTTTATATGAAGCAGGGGTTACCGCTAAAGTACTAGATGTATTAGATAATACAGGAATTGAGTATGAAGTTTATTCAGATGTAAAACCAAATCCAACAGTTACAAATGTGTTAAATGGACTAAAGATTTGTAAGGAGTTTGGTGCAGATGTTTTAGTTGCTGTAGGTGGAGGAAGTTCAATAGATACTGCTAAAGCAATAGGAATAATTGCAACTAATGAGGAATTTAGTGATGTTGTATCATTAGAAGGTACAGCTGATACAAAAAATAAAGCTCTTCCAATAATAGCATTGCCAACTACATCTGGTACTGCTGCTGAGGTTACAATAAATTATGTTATTACTGATGAAGAAACAAAAACTAAAATGGTATGTGTTGATCCACATGATATTCCAATTATAGCTATTGTTGATAGTGAGCTTATGGCTTCTATGCCTAAAATGCTTGCTGCTGCAACTGGAATGGATGCATTAACTCATGCAATTGAGGGATATATTACAAAAGCTGCTTGGGAACTATCAGATATGTTCCATATAAGAGCAATACAAAACATTTTTAAATATTTACCAGCTGCTGTTAATGAAAAAGATGAAGAGGCAATTGAACAAATGGCCCTTGCTCAATATGTTGCAGGAATGGGATTTTCAAATGTTGGACTTGGAATAGTTCATTCAATGGCACACCAATTAGGTGCAGTATATGATACCCCACATGGAATAGCAAATGCAATTTTGTTACCACATGTAATGAAATATAATGGTGAAGTATGTTATGAGAGATTTAGAGATATCTTAATTGCACTTGGTGAACCAGCTAAAAATATGTCTAAAGAGGGAGTAATTTACACTATGGTTCAAAAAATAAAAGAGTTATCTGCTAGTGTTGGTATTACTCAAACAGTTTCAGATGTTGGTGGAAGAGAAGAGGATCTAGAAATGCTTGCAAAAAAAGCAATGAATGATGCATGTACTCCTGGTAATCCAAGAACTCCAAGCGTTGAAGATATAATTAAAATTTATAGAGAAGCAATGTAATTTTTTAGGACATGACAAACACATAATGTTTGTTGTGTCTTATTTTTATATTAAATTTTAAAATAATTTAGTTGATTTTATAATTTAATTTAGTTTTGTATTGAAAAAAATTATATTTTGTGGTAAATCTTTAGTAGGTGATTTAATGAACAAGTTTATAATTGCTACTAGTTTTAATGTTCAAAATCGAAATAGAGATAAAATAGGAGAAATGCTAAATAATGCGTATGGTTCTTCTAAAGATGTTACCTTAATTAATGTAGATAATATGAGTAAAGAAACTTTGGATAAATTTATTGATATGGGTGGCATCGATTGTTTTATATTTTCGGCTGAATACATCAATAGTAGTGAAAATAAGGAAACATTAAAAAGAATATTAACAAAGGATATAGAACAAGGTACAAATACGAAACTTATGAATATATATGATTCAACTGATGAAATTAGTAAAAATAACTCAATAGAAGTTGGGGATATGTTAGTTGATGACTTTAATGGTAGTTTGTTTCATTATGATATAAATACTGAATCTAAAATATTAGGTCAAAATTTAAAGGGAATAAAAAATGATGCTCTAAGAACTAAAGAGCAGCTAAAAGTGAAAGAAACTGAAATATTTGATCTTACAAAAAAGATAGTTGAAAAAATAGATAATGAAAAAGATCACTATACAGCAGGTCATATAAAATCTGTTTCTCTAATTGCTGATGAAATGGCAATAAAGATGGGGTTATCCGATGAAGAAAGAGATATACTTAAAGTAGGAGCACTATTACATGATATTGGAAAAGAAGATGTATCAGATAGGGTCTTAAAGAAGCCTGAAAGATTAACAGATGAAGAGTTTGGAGAAATGAAATCACACGTTGTATTTGGTGAAGTAGAACTTTCACAATATAATTTGGGTAAATTTGAAAGGTCAAAATCAATCGCTTCTGAACACCATGAAAGATATGATGGTAGAGGATATCCTAGAGGACTAAAAGGTGAAGAAATAGATAAATTATCAAGAATTGTATCAATAGCAGATGCAGCACAAGCAATGTTTGGAAGGAGTTATCAAGCCGGTAAGACTAAAGATCAATTAATAGACCAGTTAAATGAAAACGCTGGAACTCAATTTGATCCAAATATGGTTGGAACATTAATAGAAATATTGGAAAAAGAGCCCGAAAGTATAGGAGTGTCATATGATGCCGAAGGTAAAATTTCATACGAAGTTAAAGATATAGATGACATATTAAATGATGATGTTGAGGCAAATAAAGATAAAGAACAAACAACAATGAATGATTTCTTTGCAAACTTAAAAAAGGGTGTTGTAAAAACTCCAACTGAGTACACTTCTAATAAAGAAGGCAATAATTCAAGAGAGAAAGAAAACAAAGATTATATATAAAAAGGAAAACAGGATACATAGTAAGTATCCTGTCTTATTTTTACTCATTTTCTAGCAACTGTTCAACAGCCTGAAAGTTAATGCCGTATTTTAGGCAGATTTCTCTTTCTTTTGGAGTGGTTTTTGATACAATTGCATATATTTTGGCGGGTGCGGTCTCATTTTGAACAAGCTTTATCAGCGTGTTTTCCACAAAAAGCCTTTCACCTTTTTGAAAATTGTTGATTTTTTTATTCTTTAAAAACTTCTTGATGTTTTCAAAAAATGGCTTAATTACTGTAATATATTCATTTTCGGTCATAAATTCATGATCCTCCTCTTTTTTAGTCTAGTAATATTATATCATATATATCGCTTAAAGTCAACAATTATGTAAACTTGGTAAGCGGTATATAAAAATACCATTACTACACTTTTATCATATAAAAAAACTTTTTTCAACAAAAATGCCGAAAATAATTAAATTAGATTCTTGATTTAAATTTTAATTTATGATATAAAACTAATGTTGATAATGATCATCATGAGAGGGGTAATATAAATGGAAATAAATGAAGAAAAAAGATTAAAATTTATGGAGAATGCAGGAAAAAGAGTAAATAAAGTAATGCATGATATTCAAATATTAGAGCCTATGGCAAGAAGTAGTGTATACGATTTTACAAAATCTGATGTAGAAGAAATGTTTGCTGCAATGCAAGAATCTTTAGATACTGCAAAAGCAGAATTTGATAAAAAATTTGAAGAAAAAGCTAAACAAGAAAGAAAAGTTTTCTCTTTTGGAAGTACTCAACCTGCAGAAACAAGTGAATTAAATGAAACAGCAAATGAAGATGTTGATGTAAGTTTAAACTAATATAATTTGATATTTATTTGATTTTAGCTTGATGGTTTGACAAAACATTGTTACTATGGTATAATTTCAAAAGATATATAGCCGATGATAAAGCAAAGTAGATATTGAGTAATGTATTTTAGAGAATGTATGTCAATTGGGCTGTAAGCATACTAGTACATCAATATTGAAATTTCACTTTGGAGGCCTTATCTTGAACGCTGTTTTAGTAATTAGGGATAAGCGGGTAAGCCCGTCACAGCTTCAGAGAGCACTTAAGATTAATTTAAGTGAATTTAGGTGGTAACGCGGAATTTTAAAAGTCATTTCGTCCTATTTTAGGATGAAGTGGCTTTTTTTGTTAGGAGGATTTATTATGGAAGAAAAAATATCATTGTTAAGAGAGCAAGTAAAAAACAAAATGAATGCAATTAAAGACTCAAATGATGTTGAAAATATTCGTGTAGAATATTTAGGCAAGAAAGGTGAAGTAATTGAAATATTAAAGAATCTAAAAAATGTTGAAGCTTCTAAGAGAAAAGAAGTTGGAGAAAAAGCCAATAAGCTAAGAGTTGAAATAGAATCAATGGTGGAAGCTAAAAAGAAAGAATTAAAGGAAAAAGAATATGAAAAAAGAATAAAGAATTCTGAAAAAATAGATTTAACTATTCCAGTTGATAATAAAGTCGGTTCATTACATCCAATAACAATTGTTCAAAAAGAATTAGAAGAAATATTCTCAAGTATGGGATTCACTGTTGAAGATGGTAATGAAGTAGAAACAGAATATAATAATTTTGAAGCTGTAAATGTTCCAAAATATCATCCTGCTAGGGATATGCAAGATACTTTTTGGCTTGAAAATGGTGAATTATTAAAAACTCAAACTTCAGCAGCGCAAAACAAGATTATGAAAAAATATGGAGCACCGCTAAAAGCAATTTTCCCTGGAAGATGTTTTAGAAATGAAGCTTTAGATGCATCTCATGAGAATACATTTTTCCAAATGGAAGGTATGATGATAGATAAAAATGTTTCAATTGCAAATCTTATATATTTTATGAAAACACTATTATCAGAAATATTCAAAAAAGATGTTGAAGTAAGACTTAGACCTGGATTTTTCCCATTTGTTGAACCAGGATTTGAACTTGATATTAAGTGTCCTTATTGTGATGGTAAAGGTTGTAAAGTTTGTAAAAATGGTAGCTGGATTGAACTATGTCCTTGCGGTATGATACATCCTAATGTACTAAGAATGGGAGGTATTGATCCAGAAGAATATTCAGGATTTGCATTTGGACTTGGTCTTAGCCGTCTTGCAATGATGAAATACAATATAAATGATTTACGTGTTTTAAATTCTTGTGATTTAAGATCTTTAAAACAAATGAACATTAAATAAGGAGGAATAGAATATGTTTATATCAATTAACTGGATAAAAGATTTCGTAGACTTAGATGGAATAGATATAGAAAACTTAATATATAAATTTACAATGTCAACTGCTGAAGTTGAAGGAATTATTAAGCATGGTCAAGATGTAGAAAATGTAATAGTTGCACAGATATTAAGTGTGGAAAATGTGGAAAACTCTAAGAAATTACATAAGCTAATGGTTGATACTGGAAAAGAAAAACTTCAAGTTATCTGTGGAGCTCCAAATGTTAGAGTTAATGCTAAAGTTGCTTTTGCACAAGTTGGAAGTATAGTTGGAGGCCAAAAAATAGGGCAAGCTACTCTTGCAGGACAAATTAGTAATGGAATGTGTTTATCTGAAAAAGAGCTTGGAATTAGTGATGATCATTCGGGAATTATTATTTTAGACGATGATGTAAAACTTGGTGAAGATATTAAAAATATTATACCTGTAGATGATATTATATATGAAGTTGATAATAAATCATTAACTAATAGACCTGATCTTTGGGGACATTATGGAATAGCAAGAGAAATTGCTACTATAACTGGAAGAAAATTAAAACCTTTAGAAGTAGAAGATTTGGAAATGTACAAGGATTTAGAAGAATTAAAAATTAACGTAGAAAAACAAGATCCAGATCAGCTATGTTTAAGATATAGTGCTTTAAGAGTTGAGAATGTTAATAAAAAGCAAGCATCATGGAAAATGAAAGTAAGATTATTTTACTGTGGAATGAGAAGTATAAATTTACTTGCAGACATGACAAATTATATTATGTTAGAAATTGGTCAACCAATGCATGCTTTCGATAATAGAATGGTATCAAGTATTAATGTACAAACTTTAAAAGAAGATGTTAAATTTACAACTTTGGATGGTCAAGAAAGAGCATTAGAAAAAGGAACTTTAATGATAGAAAATGACAAAGAACCTGTTGCTATAGCTGGTGTAATGGGGGGAATTGCTAGTGAAATTAAAGAGGATACTACTACTTTATTTTTGGAATCTGCTAATTTTAGTGCAGTACAAATAAGAAAAACAGCTAGTAAGCTAGATTTGAGAACAGATGCAGCTGCACACTATGAAAAAACTCTTGATCCAGAACTTACAAAAATAGCAATTGCAAGATTTATTAAAGTATTAAGAGAAGAAGACAATGGTATAAAAGTTACTTCTAGATTTTCAGATTGCTATGTAAAAAAATATCCACATATTGTAATAACAATAGATAAGGATTATATAGATAGAAGTATTGGAAAAGAACTTTCTATGGATGAAATTACTACAACTCTTAAAAACCTTGAATTTGGGTTAATTGTTGATGGAAATACTTTAACTATTGATGTACCAAGCTTTAGGGCAACTAAAGATATAAGTCAAAAGGCTGATATCATTGAAGAAATTGCAAGAATTCATGGATATGATAATATTGAACCAACAACTAGTATGTGGAAAGTTTCTCCAGTGCAAATGGACTCTTCAAGAGAACTAGAGTATAGTTCAAAAGAGTTACTTGCAACAAAATATGGAATGAATGAAATTCATAGCTATGTATGGTATGATACACAAGCAAATCAAGAACTTGGAATAGAAGTAAAGGATAATATAAAAATAGTAAATGGAATCGTAAGATTAGATAATACTCTAAGACGTGAAATGGCTCCAACAATACTTTATGCAATAAATAAAAATGCTAAGTATATGAATGAATGTAGGGTCTTTGAAATAGGTCGTACATTTGATTATAATTTTGATGGAAAAGATGTGTTAGAAAACAAAGTATTAGCAATGGGAATTGCAAGTACTAAAGAAAGTGAAAAGGAACTATGTTATGAAGCTAAGTCAGTAGTTGATAGTATAGTAATGATAAATAAAAATTTAAATGTAGAATATAAAAATATCGAAAATGTAGAGAATAATTGGATGCATCCTGTAAATAGCTTTGAAATATTAGTAAATTCAGTTTCTTTAGGATATATTTCAGTAGTACATCCTAAAATAAAAGATAATATAAATTCTAAATTAAATATAGTTGTATCTGAAATTAGAATTGATTTGTTAAGTCAAATTGCAAAGAAAGAAATTTCTTATAAGGAAACTACAAAGTATCAAACAGTTAATTTTGACCTTTCATTGATAGTAAATGAAGATACAAAATATGGTGAAATTGAACAAATTATCAAATCATCAGACATGAAATATTTAATTGATTATGCTTTAATTGATATTTATGAAAATAAAGAAAAACTATTAGGAAAGAAGACTATTACTGTCAGATTTACAATTGGTTCATATGAAGATACATTGACTAAAGAGCAAATTGACGAAGAAAGAAATATAATACTTTCCACTTTAAAAAATAATGGTATATATATAAATGAATAAATAATAAATTAATTACAAAGTTTTCTGTAACAATTGATATTTAATTTACAATATAAATTTTATATGATATAATCTACTTACACTTTTGGTTTGGAGGTATAACTAATGTTATATAAGTAATTAGTAAAAGTAATGGTAGACTAGTAATTTTAATGTATCAATTTTACAGGAGGAAATTATGAATTCAAGAATATTTCTAGTAGAAATAAGAAGGTATTTATGCCCTTTTTGCGGAGAGTGGCATGATTTCAATGAATATGACAATTTACTTACTTTTTATAGATTTGAAAAATCTAATGTCTTAAATTGCAGTAATCAAGAAGCATCTATGAGATTTCGCTGTGATGATGACAATTTCATTTTTGAACTTTATAAAGAAGATGATGTAAAAGAAATTAAAGTTTCTACTGATTCGTTTGTGGAAGAGAAAGCAAGTCCAGTCATTTTAGCACGTGCTAATGATAACATATCTTTTGGATTTGAATTTGATGGGACACAATATGAATTATTAAAGAAAACAAGGGAGGAACTTTTGTAAATTCATTAAGTTAAAAAATTAAGATAAGCCTGAAAATATGGCTTGTCTTTTTTTATTGTAACACAGAAGAAGATATTTAATATAATATAATAGTTGGAGGGAAAATAATGAAAAGAATTATTAATATTAGGTGCCTTTTAAGAAATCGTAAAAATATTCATCAATATTATAGAGTTAGTATATATGAAAAAGACAAGCTTATTTTTAAAGGGATTACAGATGGATTTGGATGTATATGTGTAAAATTATGTGGTTGTAGATGCTATACAATTTTTGTAGGGGCGATTGACAATAATGATATTAAAGATTTTAGTACTAATATTTTTGTTGGAATTCATTGTTTACAATCTTATTATCTTTTTTTGGAGGAAAATAAGAAGAACTCCATTAATGTAATGGTGACAGATAAATTTTATTCTGGATTACCAATTATGAAAGGAAATCTAAATTTATGGCAAGTGAACATATAATTCCTATTACAAATGGGATGGGAACAAAAGAAATAATTAATGGAACTTATAATGTAACTGCTGAATTTACCGGATATGATGCTAGTTCAATTCAACCAACTAGTGTAGAAGTAGTAGAAAATACAGCTGAATATGTATTTACAATAGCAGCTACAGGAACTTTAACATTGTACATATCAGATGATGGAACAGATGTAGGTGTACCAATTGAAGGCGCAACATTCCAACGTTGTGATGCAGATGGTAATGTATATGGTGATGTAATAACATCTGACGTTGACGGAAATGCTGTTTTTGAACATATGCCATTTTCAGCTGACGGAACTCCACCAACTATATATTACAAACAGTTATCTTCTGATGGAGAACATGAATTTAATTCTGAACTACAAAATACAACTATGGCAGAAGGAACAGTAACTTTAGAAGTAGGAAACGCTGCAGCTGCTGAAAAAACATTTAAAATTACAGATGCAAACTATGAAAATTTACCAATAGTGGATGGAAATATTACTTTAGCTGAATAAATTGTGCTGATAATAGGTATTATACTTATTATCAGCTTTTTATATTGACAAATACCCCTACGGGGTATATAATTTATAAAGTTCAGTAAGGAGAAAAGTTTATGAAATGTGAAAAGTGTAGTAAATGTAAACAATGTCAAAAATCTACTCATAGAACTAAAGAAGAGAAAAAGACAATTACTAAAAGATTAAACATAATTGAAGGTCAAATAAGAGGAGTAAAGCAGATGATAGCTGATGATAGATATTGTGATGATGTCTTAACACAAATGTCTGCTATTAACAAATCTATTGAAAGCTTGGAAAATTCAATTTTAAAGGGGCATATTGAAAATTGCGTAGTAAGAGAAATAAAGGCTGGTAACACTGAAATAATTGACGAAGTTATGGAATTATTTAGAAGATTGAGATAGTTTAGGAGGATTATTATGAAAGAAATTAAATTAAATATCAAAGGAATGCATTGTGAGGGTTGTTCTTCAAGATTAGAAAGAATATTAAAAAATTTAGATGGAGTAAAGGATGCTAGTGTAAGTTTAGAAAATAAAAGCGCTATAATTACATTCGATGAAAGTGTGATAACTGAGAATTCTATAAAAGAAGCTATTTTAGATGGTGGCTTTGAGGGAGAATAATAAATGAAAAAGGTATTACTTAAGATAGATGGAATGACATGTTCAGCTTGTTCGTCTGGTCTTGAAAAATATTTAAATAAGCAAGAAGGAATAAGGTTAGCAACTGTGAATCTTGTTATGAATAATGCAAGTGTAGAGTATGACGATAGTAAATTAAGCTTGGAAGACGTAGAAAAATTTGTAGAAAAAGCTGGGTTTAAAAGCTTAGGCATAGATAATTTTAAAGATGAAGAAAATAAACAAAACAATGAAAAGTATAAACTAATAATTATAGGCATATTATCTGTTTTGGTACTTTATGTGTCTATGGCACATATGGTAGGACTTCCAAATTTACCATTTTTAGATATGCAAAAATTTCCTATTGCATACAGTATAGTACTTTTTGTACTTACTACACTAGTTATTATTTTAGGAAGAGATATTATAAAGAATGGATATAAAAACCTAATTCATAAGACACCAAATATGGATACATTGGTTATGATAGGAACTATGTCTAGTTTTATTTATAGTGTTTATGCTACAATTCAAATTTTAGTTGGAAACACTAATTATGTTGAAAATTTATATTATGATTCAGCTTCTATGGTAATTCTTTTTATAAAGCTAGGAAAATTTATTGAAAATAAAAATAAAGATAAGACCAAAGAGGCATTGAAAAAATTAATGAACATAACTCCTAAAACAGCATTAGTGTTAAAGGGAACGCAAGAAGTTATGGTTACAATAGATGAAATACAAAAAGGTGATATTGTAATATGTAAGCCTGGAGAAAAAATAGCTGTCGATGGTGAGATTATAGATGGAAATACTCATATTGATGAGTCATTTATAACAGGAGAAAGCAAACCTGTAAAGAAGACTAAAGGCTCAGAGGTTATAGCTGGTAGTATTAACTATGAAGGTACAATAAAGTATAAAGCTGTAAAAATAGGAAAAGACTCAACGGTTTCTGAAATAGTTAGATTAGTAGCAAATGCAACGTCTACAAAGGCTCCAATTGCTAAAACAGCAGATAAGATAAGCTCATACTTTGTACCGATAGTTTTGGTAATTGCAATGATTGCCTTTGTAGTTTGGATGATAGTTTCAAAGGATCTAACATTTTCATTAAATATTTTTATAAGTGTATTATTAGTAGCATGTCCATGTAGTTTGGGACTGGCTACTCCTCTTGCAATAGTTATTTCTTCTGGAAAAGCTAGTACTAAAGGAATACTTATAAAAACGAGTGAAGCCTTAGAAAATTCACATAAAGTAAAAACTATATGTTTTGATAAAACAGGAACACTTACAAATGGTGATTTGAGAGTATACAAGCTTTATAATTATAGTGATATGTCTGAAGAAGAAATGCTACAAAAGATTGCTGGTTTAGAAGGTAAATCTGAACATCCAATAGCAAATGCAATTGTTAAATATGCAAAAGATAAAAAAATACAGTTTGATGAAATAAAGAACTCAGAAGTTATTCCTGGATTTGGAATAAAGGGAGAAAATCAAAAAGGAGACTGTATATTAATTGGTAATAGAAAATTAATGGAGCAAAATGATGTAAAAATTGAAAATAACTCAGATGAAGAGTACTTAGTGCAAAATAGAAATAGTTTAATTTTTGCAAGTGTTAATGGAAATTTAGTTTCATTAATTGGAGTGAAAGATACTCTAAAAGAAAATGTAAGTTTGGTAATAAAACGTTTAAAACAAAGAAATATAAATGTGGTTATGCTAACAGGTGACAATGAGAAAGTAGCTAAAAATGTGGCTAAAGAATGTGGTATAGATAATGTAATAGCTGAAGTTACTCCAAAACAAAAAGCAGAACACATAAAAAAATTAAAAGAAAATGGTATATTGATGATGTGTGGGGATGGTATAAATGATAGTATAAGTTTAGTAACATCTGATATAGGAGTTTCCATGTCATCAGGTACAGATATAGCAATAGACTCTGCGCAAGTTATCATAATGAATAATGATTTGAACAAAATAAATGATTTGTTAGATATAAGTAGAAAAACAATAAGTAATATAAAGCAAAACTTATTTTGGGCATTTTTCTATAATGTTTGTATGATATTGGTAGCTTGTGGAATTTTCATACCTAAAATGGGGATAACACTAAACCCGATGATCGCAGCTTTGGCTATGACACTTAGTAGTTTAAGTGTTGTCTTAAATGCACTAAGATTAAGACTATAATTTTAAGGGGATTTTTATGAGAGAAGATTATATTTATTTAGATTATGCTGCTAATACTCCCGTAGATGATAGAGTATTAGAGGTATTTTGTAAAGAAACAAAAAAATATTTTGCTAATCCTAATTCAATTCATGAGTTAGGGCAAATTGTAAATAAAAGAATTGAAGATGCAAGTGTTAATATAAATAGCTTGCTTACGAAAAATACTAATATGGATGAATACATGGAAATTATATATACGTCTGGAGCAAGTGAATCAAATAATTTAGCGATTAAGGGTGTAGCCACAGCATATAAAGAAAATGGAAAACATATTATTTCTACTTTTATAGAACATTCATCTGTAAGTGGTCCTCTTACATATTTAAAAGAGATGGGTTATGAGATAGATATTGTAAATATAAACAGTGATGGAACAGTAGATTTAGAGCATTTAAAAAAGCTAATAAGAAATGATACTATATTAGTGTCTATTTGTTATGTAGATAGTGAAACAGGTACAGTACAACCAATTAGTAAAATAGCAAGTATAGTTAATGAATATCCAAATTGTTATTTACATGTTGATGCAACTCAGGCAATAGGAAAAGTAAAAGTTGATTTTAGCAACATAGATTTAATAACATTTGCACCACATAAATTCTATGGATTAAATGGCTTTGGAACTTTATTAAAGAAAAAAGAAGTAGTATTAGAACCATTAATAAATGGAGGGGCTAGTACTACCATATATAGAAGTGGAACTCCAGTTGTTGCCCAAATATGTGCACTAGAAGAGGCTTTAAGTGAAGCATTTGAAGAATTTGACAAAAGGCAAGAATATGTAAAAAATATAAATTATAAATTAAGACTTAAGCTTGAACAATATAAAGATGTAAAAATAAATACAGTATCAAGTGAAAATCCTTATATATTAAATCTGGGAGTTAGTGGCGTTAAAGCAACTGAATTTAAAAATAAATTGGAGGAATATGGTGTTTGTATTTCGATAAAATCTGCTTGTAGTGTAACTATAACACCATCCAGGGTGGTTATGGCAATGACTCATGATAGAAAAAGAGCGCTTTCTTCTTTTAGAATAAGTCTTAGTCATTTAACCAAGGAAAGTGAAATAGAAAGATTTTTAGAAATATTTGATGAATGTTATAAATTTTTTAAGGAGTAAAATAAATGGAAAGATATGAAGAAATAGAGAGAAGTATTGTTACAACATATAGAAAGAAAATATGGAATAAATTTATAAAAGCAATAAGAGAGTTTGAAATGATAAAAGATGGTGATAAAATAGCAATATGCATTTCAGGCGGGAAAGATTCAATGTTACTTGCTAAGTGTATGCAAGAGTTACAAAAACATAGAAAAATGAATTTTGAACTTGTATTTTTAGTTATGAATCCAGGTTATAATGAGATTAATAAACAAAAAGTAATAAATAACGCTAAGCTATTAAATATTTCAATTACAATGTTTGAAAGTAATATATTTGAAGTAGTAGAGAAAATAGATGATCATCCATGTTACATATGTGCTAGAATGAGAAGAGGTCATTTATATAAAAAGGCTAAAGAACTTGGATGCAATAAAATAGCTTTGGGTCATCATTTTGATGATGTTATAGAAACCATATTAATGGGAATGCTTTATGGAGCGCAAATGCAGACAATGATGCCAAAGTTACACAGTACATATCATGAAGGAATGGAACTTATAAGACCATTATATTTTGTAAAAGAGGCCGACATTATTAAATGGAAAGAATGGAATGACTTACATTTTATTCAATGTGCTTGTAGATTTACAGAACATTGCACTATGTGCGACAATGGTGGAGGCGGTTCTAAAAGAGAAGAAATGAAAAAATTAATAAAAGAGCTCAGAAAAGGGTATGATAAAATAGATATGAATATTTATAATAGCACTAAAAATGTTAATCTTAATACCTTAATTTCATATGTAAAAGATGGCGAGGTACATAACTTTATGGATGATTATGATAAAAAATAATAAATAGTACAGCGCTAAATCAATGGAAGGAAGAGCGCTATGCAAAACAGTAAAGTATCTGTAGTAGTACCAGTATTTTATGAGGAACAAGTAATAAATGAATGTTATAGTAGAATAATTAATATATTTAAAGATTTATATAACTATGATTATGAAATAATATTTGTAGATGACGGCAGTGGAGATAATACATTAAAAATACTAGAAGAAATAGCCAGTAATGATAGTCATGTTAAGCTTATTTCTTTCTCTAGAAATTTTGGACATCAATGTGCTGTTACTGCTGGAATAAGATATGTTACTGGAGATGCGGTAGTTATAATGGATGCAGATTTACAAGATCCACCCGAGTTAATTCCGGAAATGTTAAAATTATGGGAAGATGGAAATGAAGTAATATATGGAAAAAGAAAGACTAGAGATGGAGAATCTGCCTTTAAGTTATTAACAGCTAAAATGTTTTATAAAACTCTAAATTCTTTATCAGATGTGGAAATACCAAAAGATACAGGTGATTTTAGATTAGTAGATAGAAAAGTTATTGAAGTGATTAATTCTTTGCCAGAACACAATAAATTTTTAAGAGGACTATTTAGTTGGGTAGGATTTAAACAGTGTGCATATGAATATGAGAGAAAAGAAAGATTTGCTGGAAAGACTAAATATCCTTTAAATAAAATGCTAAAACTGGCTGCTGATGGTATTATAAGTTTTTCTACAAAGCCACTAAAAATAGTAATGCAAATTGGATTTCTTGCTATTTTAATATCTATAGCAGTACTAATATATTCACTAGTATGTTTCTTTATAGGAGGTCCTAATCTTATGGTGGGCTGGACATCAATAATTGTTTGTATAACATTTTTTAGTGGTACACAATTATTATCTTTGGGAGTAATATCTGAATATATTGCTAGAATTTATGATGAATCTAAGGGAAGACCAGAATACATTATTAATAAAAAAATTAATATAGAATAAATTTTTATATTACAGACACTATGAGTATAGTGCCTTTTTTGTACAAATTTAAAAAAATTTTTAAAAACGCTTGACTTAGAGTAAACTCCAAGTGATATATATATTAATGGTATATGGGAGGTAAAAGTACGGAGGATTTAAAATCTAAGAAATCATTAGTTATATATTTCTCACATATAGGGGAGAAATATACGGTTGATGGAATAAGAAACTTCGAAAAAGGAAACACTGAAAAAATAGTTAAATATTTTTAATAAGAGAACTGGTACAAGATATATAAATATTTTGTATCAGTTTTTTATAATTTTTAAATATATTACTTAAAAACTATATAAAAAAGTACTGCCATTAGCAGTACTTAAGTACGTTAAATTTTATACACTAGCACTATTTAATATCGTTGATATTAAAATAAATCCTGTAGATAGTATTCCTAAAATACTTGAACATATAAGGCATATACCAATTTTTGATTGTGATACTGATTTTTTCAAGAATATACCAAAGATTAGTAGTAATATATCTACCGCAAAAGATAAATATATAACCAATATACTATATGTTGTATTTTTGTATTTTAATACTTTATTTGATGCGTCAAGCATATTAGCAGCATTATTTGTTATTTCTTGAGTTGCATCAGGATCAGAGGCTATTTTACTAAAATATCCACTTGCTCCACTCATTTCAGTGCCGTCAACTTTATCTAACACTTTTGTTGTATTAGAAGTTTGATTGTATAAAACAATTGGAATAATTCCGACTATAACTACTAATACAATTGTAATTAAAATATTCTTTGCAGCTTTCATATAGTTCTTCCTCCTTTTTGTTATATAATATTATAGTACTAAAAAATTTTCAATAGTTTTAATGAAGAATTATAACTAAATGATTAATTGACTAATAGAACAGATATATTTAAAGATAATGAAAAAACGTATATATAAAAGAAATTTAGTTGATAATTATTTTATTTTATGATATAAGCATACTATATTTAAGAATATGTATAATTTAAAAATATGAAAATTATAACATAAACTAACAGATCGTGAGGTAGTATATATGGTAGATATTAGTAAATATGGGGATGTAATAAGATTAATAGAAACTTACAATGGTGCTATTGAATCTAACAGAAAAAATTATTTTGAAGATATGGATCGTCACCCAGCTGATTTTGTAGGAATTGGAGCAGAATCCAATAGACAAGAAGATGAAATTACATCAGAACGTTTATATGCATTAAAAAAGAAGTTCCCTAACGTTGAATTTTCAAAAGATGATGTGGAATTATTAAGTGATTATTATAGCAAAAAGCAAAATAACTATGATAAGATTAGTAGAATAAAAGCTAGTATAGAATCACAAAAAATGTATGGCGGCTCTTCTGTATCACCAGAAGAAATACAAAAAATGAAAGAAGCTGAAAAAAAGCAACCAGATTTAGAAAATGAGTATACAAATGCGTATTCAAATTTTTTTGAAGTATGTGAAAAATTAAATTCTCCAGAAGTACTAGAAAATCCAGAATTTGACTTTGAAAGTGAAATTTTTAGTAAAATGTATGAGCAAAAGTTTAGTTTAAGACCAAAGAATCCAATTCTAAAAAAGTATTATGAAACGTATAAAAGTGGTAGAAATAAGGAAAAAGAAAATCAACAACTGTCTGAAAGAAATTCTGCATTGTCAGAAAAGATTGAACATGCAGACCAAGAGAATATTCAATTAAAGAATGATAATGAAGCTCTAAAAAGTGATAATAGTGATTTAAAACAAAAAGTGGGTAAGCTACAGGGTATGTTAGCTAAAACTTTGGATTTTTGCGACCATGTTAGAAAAAGTACATTTGGTAAATTTTTCTTTAGAAAAAAAATACAGGAATTGCCTGCAGCAGGGGAAGATAGAGATAGATAAGTATTTGCTAATGATTTTTATAAGAAAATAAATATTATAATAAAATAAGGAAAAATAAAATGATATATGCATTTAGAGTTTCAAGGTAGAATTGATATTGAATTAAATGAAAAAGGAAAAGAATAGGCGTAAAAAACAAAGAAAAAATTAGATGAAATTAAATTTAATAAGGTCTTTTCCAGTTCATTAAAAAGAGCATATGAAATAGCACAAATAATTACAGATGAACCAATTGAAATTGATGATAGAATAATTGGAAGATGCAACGGACAATTAGAAGGATGGCTAAAAATAGAATTTGAAAATATAGTAAATTTCACAGATGAAAATGGGCAAGAAGTAGGAATAGAATCAGTACCTGATTTCAAGGGTAGAATAACAGAATTTTTTAATTAATTTAAAAAATATTCAAGAAATTATAAGTTGTTACTAATCTAATTTTATTCCTACAATGCCATATTCTTTTTCTTATTCATGTGTATAAAATTTAAGCATAGATTGTGTTTTTTCATTTCTAATGGTATTTTTTATATATTCATTTGATACATATTTTAATTTTTTTACAACTTTTTTGTATGCTTTTGCATAATTATCTTTCACTTTACTTATCTCGCATTAATTTATATTTCTATATCAAAAAAGCCGAACATCTTTGGTTCAGCATTTTATTAGTTGGCACGTTAAGGTACCACGTTTGCCAAAAATATAATTCTATTTGTTTAATATTTTATAATATAATAATTATTTATCAGTGCTTTTTAAAATATTTATTTAATATCAATTCAAAAGCTTTTTTTACATCTTTCTCTTCTGTTAAATTAATACCTGTATTTTTTATTTCATTATACATATTGTCTTTTGCTTCATTAATTTCATTTAATGATTTTCCTTCAAAATCTTCAATATTTTCATATTCAATTAACGTTCCTAAATTTTCAACATCTTGAAAAGCATATTCTATTTTATCTTTACTATACACTAATACTTTATATCTTACTCTTATAAGTTCTTCAAATTCCAAATGTTTAAATAAATCTTTAGCTTTTTCTAAATCACTACAATCTAGATTTATTTTTTTCTCTGATATAACATCTCCCTTTTCATCAAACTCTTTATTTTTATACGTAATCTTTTTTATTTCTTTATTTTCTAATTTTAGACTTCTTAATAGTACAGATTTCTTTAAGATATTATGAATATTATTTTCATTTAACTCTTTAAGTTTAGATGTCATATAGATATCATCTATTTCACTTTCTCTGATTTTTTTAAATCCTTGCATTTCCAGCTTTCTTATAGCCTCTTGCAATGTTTCATTTAATCTTACTGTTATTTCAATTTGTTTCATAATATAATCACTCCTCGTATAACATGCTTATAAAGTTGACTGTATAGGTTTAAAATAGATATGTCACTAGTATATTGATGAAAAAAGAGCACAAAAATGATATTGTTTAGATGACGAAAAATAAACATATCGGAGGTGCTTTCTTATGGGTAATAATATCACAGATAGATTAAAATATAAAGAGTCAGTAATAAAATTTTCAAAATTTAAGAAATCAAGAGAAAGAATATAATAATTTTCCAATGAGTCATTAGGATGGTTGAGTCCCAGAGAATTCATAGGGAAATATAAAAGTTAAGAAGAATCGTTATTTGCAATATAGGTGCTCAAATTATTTATTTTAAATAATTTGTGACAAATGATTGACTAACTTACAATAAATAATTGTGAAAGTAGTGAAATTGACTAGACTTTTAATAGAAAAATGTGGTATACTTGAGTCATTAGAATAAAAGAGTTAGGAGGAAATATCTTATGAGAGCACCATATCAAATTTTAACAATTTTATATAAAAGAGAAAATAATAAAATCTTATATGGTATATTTTATAGGAATTCACACCCTATATGGCAATTTATATCAGGAGGAGGAGAAAATAGTGAGACCCCTCTTGAAACGGTGATTAGGGAAATAAAGGAAGAAACTTCATTGATTGTTGAAAAAGAAAAAATAGAACAATTAGATTCTAAAACTACTATCCCTGTATTGAATATAACGGGAGAATATACTTGGGGAACAAATGTATATGTTGTACCAGAATATTCATACGCTATAGAAATAAAAGGCGAGGATGGCAATATTCAACTTTCAAATGAGCACAAAGAATACAAATGGGTAGAATATGAAGAAGCATTAAAAAAGCTAAAATATGATAGTAATAAAACAGCTCTATGGGAATTAAACGAAAAACTTAATAAAAGAACTAAAGTATATAATTAATTATAATAAAAAGGAGAATAAATTAAGTTCTCCTTTCTTTGTAATATGGATCGCTTTGAAAATATTGAGATTTTGGTAAAAATCCTTTTGTTGAAATGTTTTGTTAAAGAAAATGAGCATATTTTTTAGAATTTTATAGAATGTAAAAAAAATTATGCTATTCTTCATTTTAATTGAAAAATAGCATAATTCATAACTTTTGAATTTTTATAAATTCTCTTAAATTCCCTTGAAAAAGGGCAAAATATGGTCGAGGTGACTATTTTTTATTTTATATAAATCACCGTTATCAATATTTTAAAATTACTTGACTGCATTTTGCTTGCATTTTAATTTTATATAATATTTGTATTGTTAATATTTAATTTATTACTTAATATTAAAAATTTTTCTAAAAAACATAAAAATTTTTTTGTACCATTTTTGCTCTTTCACTTCTATTATAGCAACTTCTGATTTTATTTTTTCTTTTCTCGTTTTAAATAAATCTTCTGGATTATATTTTTCTACTATTTGTACTTTTTTTGTATCGGATTCAAAATTTTTATATTTCTTAAATAAATTATAAATTTTTTTTGAAATTTCATAATTCTCTTTTGAAATCATCTTTTCTTTTTCAGTAGTCATAAACACACCTATCTTTCATTTTCCTCTTTTTCCATTTTTATTGGTGTTGAAATAATATTTAAATATTTATCAACATCAAGTCCTAATAAAGCATTTATGTCTGATGAATTATTTATAATATTACACTCTTTTGTGTTTTGTTCTTCTTTTTTTAATATTTTAATTAGTTCTTTTGTATTTGATATTTTTAATTTTTTATCTTGTAAATCTTTTACAGATGTAAATATTTTATCTAGCATATTTTGTATTTTTTCATTTGAAAAATACTTTTGTGTTAAATAATTATGTTCTCGTGTACCTGTTCTATTATTTTCGAAATTAGTTATTATATCAGACAATAAACCAATATCATGAGTTTCCATATATTTCTTAAAGCTTTTTTCGATTTTTTCACTCTCGGACTTTGCGCATTTTTCTCTATTTATTTTTACGATAGGAATCCCAAACTCTTTAGCTGCTTTTACAGATTCTTGCCATTTTCTTTTTTCATCATTTAATATTTGTTGAATCTCTAGATTATCGATATCTATATTATCAATATCATCAAACTCTTCAAAAAATACTATAAAATCTGGATTTTTTTTATAATATTGACCATTTCCTAAATCTCTTCTTTCGTAATCAATTTCATTGTATTGGCCTCTTGTTGAATTTATTAATTCTTCTGGAGATTTTAATTTTGATTCAGAATATTCCATTCCATACATTCTTTCACTCACAGCTGTAGAATTTATATCTCTATTTGATCCACCAATTAACATTTCGTTATCAAAATTTGAAAATCCTAAACATATATTGCGAATTGTTGCTGTAGAAAGGTTATTATTTGCTATTAAAGAACAACAATTTATATGTGATAGTATTTTTTTATTATTCCAATAATTAAAATAGTTTTTTTGTTCTTTAAAATTTTCTTGATATGCTCCAATTGATGTCATACATATCTTAAAATCTGTTCCTGCATCATATATTGGTATACTATCTTGTTCATTTATTCTTTCAAAATCTTGAATATTAGCATATGTATTATTTAATTCTTTTGCAAACATTATTCTTAATTCATTTTGAAATACTACATCTCTTAAATAATTTATTTTTATAGGATTTTCTTGTGTATATTCATTATAAATTGTAATCAATTTATCTGGATTTGTTTCATTACATATTTCAGATATTGCTAAATACATAAGCATTGTGTGTTTATTTTCTTCAGTTAATTCAAATTTTGATATATCATAAGATTCCAAAAGAGATTCAGTTTTATCTAATCCTATTCCATATGTAGACATTATTAAAGCATCTTTAATTTTACTTATATCTTTTTCACTTTTCTTACTTTCATCGTCAATAATACTATCACATGTTGTCTTTATTATATCTTCTAAATTAGTTATATCTTGTAAATTGCTTAATTTATTAATAATATCTGATTTTATTGAAAAATATTCTTCATAATCCATTGTATATACCCATAATAATTTTTCAATAATTTCATCACTAATTATTTCATTTTCCTGTAAATTATTACATATATTTGATGTTAATTCTGAATACTTATTTAAATTAAGTGGCATATATAATAATGTATGAAGAATTTCTGCACTTCCTATTTCAGCTTTATTATATAATAATTTAAACAAATCTAATTCTTTATCAGAAAGGTTAGATATATATATATAGTTGCAGCATTATCATTAATTACAAAATCTAATTTATCTCCTAAAAAATCATATTTTTTAGAAAGTAGTTTAGGATTTAAAACTGTAGCAATATCTTCATTATTTTCTGCAAGTTTACCATATTTTTTTCTTTCTTCATCAGTAAAAGGATATTCTTCTAATAATTTTTCTGCTACATCAAAATCACACATATTTTGTGCCAATTTCAATTTATCATCATAATTATCTAGTAATTTTACATATTTATCTACATTTGTATACTTGGTATAACTTGTAGTAGCTCCTCTATCATAATAGGCACGAATAGCTTCTTCTTTTTCATATTTTTTTATAAAATCTTCTATTAATTCTAATTTTTCATTTCCATCGATAAGATTTAATTCTTTGGAAATTACTTTTATCTTTTCCTCTATTGATGATTCTCTAAATTCTTTTATTAATCTTTCCTTAACATCTATACTAAAAATTTCTGCAAGTTTAATTTTATACTTATATTCTTTTAAAAAATTAGTATATCTATAAACAATATCATGATCATATACAGCAGGTAACAATTCTCCATTCCAAAATACGCCTTCATGATTATTTTTTTCATGTTGCTTTATAAATTCTGCTATTATATCAACTTTTTGATCTTCTTCTAATCCTTCTAGTTTTTGAACAAGTTCATTAGTCGCTTTTACATCACTTGTATCTTCCATTATATAGAGCCCTCCTATTTTCTTTAGTAAAATAGTTTTTGTTATACGAATTATATCACAAAAGAAAAAATAAATGTATACTTTATATAAGATTTGAAAGAGAATTTATAAGAATAAAATTATCTTAAAAGGCGGTTTTTTATTCCTCAAAAAAAATCCTCTTAAACCAGAGGAAGATTTGATGGCTATTGAATTTGAAAAAATATGTGATATTATTATATAAATACAAAAATATAAAAAGTTTAACAAAAAGTGTATACAAAAAATGCTACACAAAAAAGTATATATGAAAAAGACTACCTTGAAATGCATAAAATAGGTGGTATAATATATATAATGAAATAAAATCTCAAGGAGCCCATAAAAGGGCTTTTTTTGTTGTTATGGAGGTGATTACAATGATTTTTTTATTATTTAAATTTAATATTTAAGCAGTTATTAGTTTGGATAACTGCTATTTTTATTATGTAAGAAATTTCTTACATAATAAGGTTAAGCTACTTTAGCACGTGCGATTGCGAAGCAATCTGTACATCTGGCGAAGCAGCTTTTCTTATTTTAGGGAGGTACATATTGAAAGAAGAATTTAAACAAGAACTTATTAGAGAAGCTATTAACAAGTTAGATAATCCATGGAAAAACTTGACTGTAAAAGATGTTTCTAGAGATTTAAAAATGGGAGAAAACTTAACAAATGAATTGTTTAAAAGAGCAGACTTTTCTTCAATTAATATTGGTAAAACAAAGACTATTACTGCTATTGCTTATGCACTATGGAAATTAGAAAAAAGGATGCCTGAATATAAGAAAAACAAAAGAGGCTATTAATATGATAAATAATTGTAAAGAAATTAGAGTACCAATAGAAATAATGAATGTAAGGAATTTAACAATCACTCAAAAAGTATTATTATCTCAAATTGCTGGATTAGATAATAAAGAAGGTTGTTTTGCAACTAATTCGTATTTTGCAGAATTGTTTAATTTAAGTAAAACTCAAATATCTAGTCTAATTTCTGACCTTAAAGAAAAAGGATGGATTAATATAAAATATGTATATAAAGAAAATACTAAATGTATCGAAAAAAGAATTATAAAAGTAAATTGCCCACCCTATCCAATTATACTTAAATGGGGCATTAAAGCAAACAATAATATACCTATTAAAACAGAGTTTAAAGATAATAATAAATATATAAATAATAAAAATAAATATTCATATACAAATTATGAACAAAGAGATTATTCAAATTTTGATTGGAATTCTTTATATGCTAATTAAAAATAAGGAGGATTTGATGGCAAGAAGTAAAGGTGAAGGAAGTATATATTATATTGAAAAAAGAAAAAAATGGTCAGCTCAATATACAATAACAGTTGGAGACAAACAAGTTAGAAAAACAGTTTATGGAAATACCAAAAGAGAAGTTGCTGATAAATTATTAGATTTAAGAGTACAAATGAAAGATATGGATTTAATAAAAAAACATGGTATGTCCATCATTCAAATAATGAAAGATATTAGAGATAAAGAATTAAATTCCAATAGAATTAAAGAAGGGCAATATACTAGAATAACTAAAACTATTGAAAAAATAGAAAATAGTTCTCTTGGAAAATTGAATGTAAAAGATATATCAAATGACGATATTCAAAAGTTTTTAAATGATAACAAAAATTATAGCAATTCCTATATAAAAAAATTATATGAGCAATTAAATTAAGCATTTAATTTTGCTATAAAAAATAAATATATTCTACAAAATCCAATGGATGATGTAATAAAACCAAAGAGCACAAAAGAAGATAAAGAAGTTAAGGCATTAACTATAGAAGAACAACAAAGTTTAAGTAATTATTTATTAAATTGCACAATTAATGAAGAAACATATAAAAATGTGTTTTTAATTCAAATGTATCTAGGCTTAAGAATTGGAGAAACATTAGCACTAAATATAAGTGATATTGATATAGAAAAACAAATTATAAATGTAAATAAGACATTAACACTAGGAAAAAATAATGAAGTAATTATGGGAGATACAACAAAAACTTATGCAAGTAAACGAACTATACCTATTCCTGATTTCTTAATACCTTCTATAAAAGAACAGTTAGAAATAGCAAAAGAAAACAAGGATAATATGCTATTTTTATATAATGACCATTATATATCTCATTCAGTTGCAAATAGTAGATTAAAACGAATTCTAAAAAGCACTCTAGGAATGGAAGATAAAGATATTTCAACACATAGTCTCAGACATACTTTTGCTACTAGGTGTATCGAAGCAGGAATGTCAGCTGTAGTTTTACAAAGACTTATTGGACATACTGATATATCAATCACACTAAATACATATACGAGTGTTTTTAATCGTTTTAAAGAATCAGAATTGGAAAAAGTAATGGAATATTATAAAACAAATTCATTAGGTTTAGAGCCTATAAAAAATGAAGAAATAGTAGAAAATAAGGAAGTGGAAATTGAAGATGATATGGAAATGTAAATTGCATATTTATTATTAAGCAAGTTTCGCCTTTGTAATACAAAGACATACTTGCTTTTTTTATGCCAAAAAGTTTTTATGGGGAATTCTTCCCCATACCCTTTATAAATTGTGGAAAGAAAGGAGAAATTTATGCGAAAAGATGCACAAATATGCTTAAGGTTAACTAAATTACAAAAAGAAAAAATATTAGCAAAGGCAAGTCAAGTAAATATGAATATAACTGATTACATGGTAAATGCAGGAATAAAAAGAAAAATAACAATAACTAATATCCCTGATTTATATGATGTAAAAATAGAATTAAAAAGGATAGGAAATAACCTTAATCAATTAACAAGACTTTGTAATGAAGGAAAAATAAATGCAATTGGTTTAGAAGAATTAAAAAGTGAGGTGTCAAAAATTTGGTAATTGTTAAATTTATTAACTCAAAAGCTTCACTAAAAAAATCTTTAGATTATATTACTAAAGAATGCAAAACTAATGATAATCTAATAACTGCAATAAATTGTAATAAGGAAAGTGCTTATGATGAAATGATGTTTACTAAAAGAGAGTTTAATAAACTAAACGGTAGAGATAAAGTTCATATAGTACAAGCATTTTCTCCAGAAGAAAATATTACCGAACAAGAGGGCACACAAAATTGGTATCAAATTTGCAGAATATTTTAAAAATTATGAAATTGTTATTGCTACACATATAGATAAAGAACATATACATAATCATTTGATTTTAAATTCTGTAAATTTTGTAGATGGTAAAAAAATGCATACTAATAAACATGATTTAGAGAGAATTAAAGAGTATTCAAATAAACTTTGTAATGAAAGCAATTTAAAAACTATACCTATTCATAAGAAATATAGAGATATAAAAAATAATGAATATCAAGTT
>CAJLBR010000001.1 GCA_905204915.1 uncultured Clostridium sp. | reverse complement strand
ATAGAATTTTAGACAATAAAGGGATTATTTTTTAAATAAATTATTAAGTATTATTATATTTTTTTATTAATGAAACTTTGGAGTCGAATTGCAAGTTTAATGAGGGATTATGCAATTGTAGTAAATTGTCAGACAATTTAAGTAAATTGACGGAAAAATGTAAGGGCTTGCAATTTATAAACAATTGCAATTTTTCAATTATTCACCGTAAAAAATGCAAGTAAAATTTTAGAACCTCTCCCAGTAGCCTTTTTTTAAAAATCATGCTCCTATTTTCAAATAGTAGATATAATATAATTATTATATAGAATTTATCCCCCCACCCCCCAGTTTTAGGAAATTTTTTCCGAGTATTTCAGGCAGGCGACAACAGTTGTTTACACAGCAGACACGCAGCAGACACACTACAAAATCACCCCTCCAACACTCAATAAAACCCCACACATCTCCTCCTAATCCCAAATCCCCAAATAAAAAATGCAAGAAATTATATTATAAAATTCATAATTTAAAGACGGCAAAATCTATATGAAAAATAGAATGTTTACATACTTACTATACAACCCCGTCAGAGCCATTCTAAGAGTTTGATTATAATAATATTGATAAATTACAAAGGGAAGAAAAACAAAACGCTCTAAATCTTGTATAGAGAGTGTCAGTTATATACTCATGGTTTACTAATGATATATTCACAGAAAAATATAGTGCATCAGGAATGTTAATGATATATTCACAAGATATTAATTGTTTCTCAATGATATATTAATATATTTTTAAACACTAATGAAAAATTAACGATATATTAACAAAAAATTATTGCAAATAAAAATTATATGTGCTACTATTAAAGAAAAAACATATTGGAGGTAATAATATGCAATATATAGGTATGGATATTGGGAGAGGGTTTGTAAAGATATTTACAGTTATTAATAACAAACCTAAAGAATTTGTATTCAAAAGTATCGTGGGAGATGGAAGAACAGAAGATATAGATTTTGATAAATATGAAGCTCCTATCTGTATAGGATATGAAAGTAAAAAGTATTTTGTAGGAGAATTATCTGAAAAAGAAAGTTATTCCCCAATCAGAAATAATAATGATTCTAAGGTTTCAAGAACTGCCGAATTATTATTTGTTACAGGACTTCTTCAAGCAGCAGTTGAAGATAATGTTTCTATCATGCTAGGAGTCCCTAATAAGAGCTTTAGAAAGTCGGAGATGTATAAGGTAATAAATAAATATCAAGGTAAAACATTTGAAATACAAGATGCTATAAATAATACTACCAAGAGAATTACTGTAAATAATATAAATATATTCAGAGAAGCAGATGCAGCTCTTATGGGACTTAGATACAAGGGGCTTATAGATAATGAGCATAATCATGTTGGCCTTGTTTCAGTTGGTTTTAATACTTCTGAATTTAGTTATTTTGAAAGAGGGGGCAGATTTAGAGATAGTTTATCTTCTACATTGGAATATGGAAATAAAGATGCATTAAAGATAGTTAGAGATAGACTTATGAAGAAGAATCTTTCTAAGGAAACTTTTGAAATAGACTTCGATACAGAGCCAGCCACAGAAGAAATGAAAGAATCTGCTTATGAACTTATGTCAGAAAAACTTAATCAATACATTTCTGACATCTGGAAGAATACAGATGAAATGGATATTAGAATAGCAGGAGGAACTTCTATGAGACTTAATTTTGACAATAAATATAAGATGATAGAGAATCCTCAAATGGCTACTGCCGAAGGACTTTATTACATCTGTTCAGAGCAGTTTGGAGGCGAGATAGATGGCGAAGAAGATAACGACTAGTTATTCTCTCTCTAAAGACTTGTATGACGATGTAAAAGCTTATAAAGAGGAAAATGGACTTTCTACAAACAGTCAAGCACTTGAAAGAATGTTATTAGAAAGAAAGTTTATGCTTAAGGGGGTAGTTTTAGCAGCTACTCCCTCTCAAAAGAGTAAGCCTGTTACAAAGGTTACTAAACCAAAAGAGAATAAAGATAATACTTTTAAAAAGACTATAAGTAATATATATGATAGCATGAAGGATTAGAGAGGAATTTCCTCTCTTTTCTTACTATTTTATGTTGACACATTGATATTAAAATTATATAATTAAATCATAAGAATAGATATAAAAATACTAACTAAAGAGGTGATAATATGGTTAAACTTATAATTGGAATATGTATAGGATTCATAATGGGAGTATGGTGGTTTGGTGCAAATAAACAAAAATAAAGATAAATTATTGATAGCAGGATTTTCTAGTAGTTTGTTTTATTCTATTGCATATCCAATTGTTCATACAGTAACTGTAAGTGCAATAACTTCTAATCTTCTTAGCATAGCTAGTTTGTTAAATTGTGTTCTTACTGTATTAATAACAAAGATTTGGTTATCTAAAGGAAAAGTTCTTTATAGAGCTTTTTCCTTTTTCTTATCAATAGAAGTTATTCTATATGGCATATTGATTTATTTGTTTATAGTAGATGGAATATCTCCATTATTCTTCTTTATGTCAGATGCTATATTAAGCTCCTTAATAACAAGAAATATCATATGCGCAGGAGTTCGTTTAAAATCGTTAAGATACGAAGGAGAAGACAGGGAAAAATTTGATAACAAGACTGTTTATTATAATAATATAGCTTGTATTATAGGATATGCATTTAGTTCTTTAATAGTATTACCGACAAAGTTAGGATTCCTTCTAATGTTTATTGGGATAGCTATTGATAATATTTTTTATTACTATGTGTATAAGAAAGAGGTAGGAAAATGGCAATATTAAATAGGAATATATTTAAAGAATTTACTAGTGATTTAACAGAAGTTAATATCAACTGTAAAACAGAAAGAGCAGCTATGGATTTATTAAACTTCTTAGGTGAAAATGGTTTCAAGTGGGCAGTAACTGGAAACGACTTTGAAACATTAAATAATACTTATTGGAATGCATACAAGGGAAAAACATTTTATAATGTTAATAGACTAAATAAAAGAGTAAGTTGGGGATTGATGGATGATTTTGAAAAAACTTATTATGAATGGAAACCAGATAAAACTATAACTAGAGAAAATTTAACATGGGATATATTTGCTTCTGAAAACATTGCAATTCACTGTAAAACACAACAAGAAGTAGCAGAATTTCTCTGTTGGATAAATCAAAATAAAGAAATAGAAATAAATAATTTATTAGAAGCTTGTTACTTAGGGTGGAAAGATTATAAAGAAAGAATTTGCTTCGAGTTTATATCATATAGAGAGGAATTAGGATATAGCTCTTGTGGATTTTTTAAATCGAATGAATTCGAAGTAATAGAATGGAGTGTATCAAAGAATATATTTGAAATATCAGGAACAATAAATACAGATTTATCATTAAGAGATTTTTATGAAAAATTTATAGATTTCATAGAAAGCCAAAATAGTTCTTTTGGTGGAAATATTAACGATGTTACAAAGGAGGTTTAATATGCAAAAATCAGAAATAATAAATGGAATGCTTTTTGAATTAAGAATGGGTAGTACTTATTATGTTATTGAAGGCATGGTATATACTAAAACTATGGAACATACTCTAGTTCCATGTGAAACATTGTGGGATTTTCTAGAAGATTATGAAAACGACTTAACTTCAAAGAATTCATCTAGTTTGGATATAGTAAGAATATTTGACAATGAAGAAAAAATGATTTGGTCTATATTCCAAATAGATTGGAGCAAAGTTCCAGTTGACACAAAAGTTTTAGTAAAGAATAGCGAAAATGGGGGATGGGAGAAAAGACACTTTGCTGGATTTATAAATGGAGAAGTTGCGACCTTTTCAAATGGAATGACTTCTTGGAGTACTTTACGTCCAAATAATCCTATTTTAGTTTCTTGGAAGTATGCTAAATTAGTTCCTGAAGAAACAACAACAAATAAAAAAATAGATGATGAATTTAAAGCATATTGTCATAAAGTACGTTGTTCTGAATGTGATTATAAGCCAAGAAGAAATAATAAATGTGATTGTCATTTTAATTGGCTCGTTAATAATTATAATTTATATAAGAAATAGGAAGTGTCTTATGGAATATAAAGTAGAATATTTTGATGATTATATGGATTTAAAGGATTATTTAAATAAAAATAAAATATATCCTAAATCAATAATTTCAATATTATGTGATAATAGTTTAAGATATGGAATAATTTTAATTTATTATAGTACAGACGATGGTGAATGATATGAAAATTATATGTGACTGTGGAAATGAAAGTGAAATAAAAGAAACAAATAATTTTAATGAATATGGAGAAGTTCAATTAGGAAATGTAAAGAACTTTGAAATAACAAAAGGAGAATATTGTATTTATATTACATGTTCAAAATGTGGCAAAACAATATGTATTTTAGTTTAACAGAAAGGAAATAAACATGAAAATTAAAAAAATATTACTAATTGGAATAATTGGTATATTCTGTTTTAGTACAACAGGATGCAAAGAAATGACTGAAACAAAAGGATTTACTGTTATTTCAAAAGAAAAGAAAATAAATGGATATACTGTAACAGAAGTTATGGATAATGAAACAAGAATTCATTACTATGTAAACACATCTTATGCTGAAGGATTTATGTGTCCTGTATATAAGGCAGATGGAACTATAAAGAAAGGATTCTAAAATGATTATTATTGAAGATAAAAAACCTAAGAAAGAAACATGGACCTTAGAAAAAGCGAAACAAGATTATAGAAATAAACATCCTTTTAGATTTAGAGTTAAAAGAATATGTAATAATTGCATATTTCATAAAGAAGATTATGTAGGAGATATTAGTTGTTCTATTAAAGAAAAATATATTCTATTTGAAGGATTAAATGCAAAATTATGTAAATATTATACCGAGGGGGGTGATATGTTTTGAAACTTAATGACTTAAAAAATGGTATGGAATTAAAACTTAGAAATGGCTTTAATTACTTTTTAATAAAAGGAGAAATAATTAGTATTCCTAATATAACTCGTTTTACAGGAAATGCAATAGCTACTGGAAATATTTATATATTAGGAGATTTAGGAGAGTATAAAAACGATTTCACTCATAGATTTCGTTCAGAATATGACATAATGAAAATATATTTAGGAGAACAACTTATCTGGGAAAGAGTTGAAGTTAAATTTTTAAACAATTTAAAGTTTGGAGACAAGATAGAAATATTAAATGAAGAAAATAAGTGGACCAAAGTTCGATTTATAAAATATGACGAATTTGCTAAAAGTTATTATGTATATAACGAAATGACTAATTCTTGTAATTTTTACGATAAGGCAAGACTTATTCAATAGTTAATAAAGGGGGACAAAATGAGAACATATAAAAAGTGGACAAAAGAAGAAGATGAATATCTAGCAGAAAATTGGGGAGTCATGAGTCTTCCTCAATTGTCTAAAAAATTAGAAAGAACAATACCTGGCATTAAAAGAAGAAGAAGTAGATTAAATCTAGGGCCATTCCTTAAAGGTAGTGACTATATAACTTTAAGAGAATTATTTGATACATTAGGCTACACAGGATATTGTGATAATCCTTCTCCTAATTCTATAAAAGCTTGGATGAAGAGAGATTTTCCGATTTTAACCAAAACAATAGAAAGTAAAAAGGTTAAATGTGTACATATAAAAAACTTTTGGAAGTGGGCAGAAGACAATCAAACATTTCTTGATTTTTCTAAGTTCGATAGACTTATGCTAGGGAAAGAACCAGATTGGGTAGAACCAAAAAGAAACAGAGATAAAGTGAATCAAACAGAAATATCAAAATACAATAGAGAATGGACTCAAAGAGACGAAGAATACTTATTGTTCTTAGTGAATGAATATAAATATTCTTGTTATGAGATAGCTCAAAGATTGTGTAGAACAGAAGATGGGATACTTCAAAAGGTGCAAAGAATGAACACGAAAGCAAGACCCATAAAGAAAGATAGAGAATTTTGGACAGACAATGAAGTATATACTTTGGAGAATTTAATACTGCAAGGGTATGATTATTTATCAATAGCTAGAGAGATAAATAAAAAATCTCCTAAATCTATTAAATCAAGAGTATATAGAACTTATGGAACAAAAGACTTAGATAAAGTAAGAAAAATATTAAAAGAAAATTTAGCTAAAGAAGCTATATGATTGGAGGTAAGTATGAAAACAAAAATGTCAATAAACGAATTCATAGAAAGAGCGAAAGAGCATAAAAAATGGTTAAATGGACAAGCAGAAGAATCTAGCAGACTAACATTGATTAATATAGATTTATCTAAAAAAAGAATTGAAAACTTAGACTTAACAGATGCAATTTTTAAAAATGTTGATTTTAATGATTCATTTATCATTAATACAAATCTATCTTATTCTATGATAAAAAATTGTTCTTTTTCATCTTCTGTTATAGATGGAACTTTATTTAAAGGAGCAGAAATTGATAATGTAAATTTTTTAAATGCATCTTTAGCAGCTAGTAATTTTGATTTTATAAGAACTAGAGAAATAGATTTTACAAATACAGAATTTTCGCATTGTTCCTTTATATCTAGTCAACTTTCAAATACAAAAGGATTAATCAATTCAATAGATTATTTAAATAAAAATTTCGAAAAAACAAAAGAAGGATATATTGCATATAAATTATTTGAATTTCAATATAAAATTCCTGAATATTGGGACATAAAAGAAAATGGGATTCTTAATGAAGTAGTTGATGCCAACAGGTTTGATACTTGCAGTTATGGAATAAATGTTGCAACATTAGAATGGATAGAAGAAAATTTAATTTCTTTTAATAATTTATATAAGATTTTCTCTAACAACGAAGAAACAAATATTTGGAAAGTATTAATACCATTTGAATGGTTAAGTGGAGTTTGTGTTCCGTATAATACAGATGGGAAAATTCGTTGTGAAAGGGTTAAATTACTTAGAAAAATAACTAAAGAAGAATTATCGAAAGAGAGAACAAAATATGTTAAATAAAATATTGGAGGTGAAATAATGGAAGATAGAAAAGAGTTAATAAAAGCACTTGAATTAATTAAGAAAACTTGTAAATCTGTACCAAGCAAGGATTGCAATAATATGCGAAAATTTGGGAATTGTCCTATACATGAAATATTAGGAGATTGTACTCAAGAGGAAGTTCCAGAGGATTGGATTATAAGAGGAGGATTTCATGAATAGAGCAATAGCAGATGTAATAATTATATTTATCATAGTATTATGGATAGTAAGTAAATTAGGTATGTAAGGTAAAAATGAGGAAGGAAGTTAAAATTTATAAAGAAAGAGGATAACATAATGAATAAAATAGAAAGAATAAAAACAGAAATTTCTTATTATTTAGATGATGAAACTGGATATATAAGAATAGATGAAGAAAATGGAATAGAAACAGTAGATGATGTAATAATTCATGTTGAGAAAATGTTTGATGTTGAATTAGATTTTAAATACATAGGAGGGTTCGATTCTCCTGGTTGTGATATAAACTGTTATGCATGGGCAGGTATTATAGACGGAGAATTATACTTCGACGGATTCGAAGAATATGTTAGTTGACAAATTTAAATAAATTTATTGTTTTTTAAGATAGAAAAATCCTATACAAATAAAGGAAGAGACACAGAAAAGGAGAAAAAATATGACAGATAAATACAAAAGAGTTTATAAAGAGAGTATAAACGGAGAACTTGAATGTGTAGGATTAATTAAACAGGGAGAAACAATAAAAGTTATAAAAAACCTAACTCCCGAACAAATAGCTATTATAAATCAAAAAAATGATTTAAAATCTCACTGTAAGGAGTTAGGTGGATATTTACATGTATGTTATGTAAAAAATCAATTATTATTTAATGCTCTAAATTTAAAACCTGCAACAATAAGTAGATTTTTATATTTGGCAACCTATATTGACTACAATAACAGAGAAGAAAATGTCTTAGTAAAGCATGGTAAAGATAATAAAATTGAGTATATGACAAAGAAAGATATAAGAAAAGTTTTGAAATTAGGAGAAAAAGCTTTTTATGATTTTTTAAAAGAAGTAAAAGAAAAAGAATTATTCTTCGAAGAGAATAAAAAATTTTATTTAAATCCAAAATATGTTAATAAGGGTAGAAACAATTTTAAAAACAAAGAATATATTAGAATGTTTATTGATACAACTAGAGAATTATATGAAAATTGTACTCCTAGGCAACATAGGCAATTAAGTTATGTATATCAATTATTACCATTTTTACATTATGAAAGTAATATATTGTGCAAAAATCCTCAAGAAAAAGAAATTGAATTATTAGACAAATTGCATTTTACAGACATAAGCAGAATGCTTGGTTTAAGTGACGATAGTAAATCTATAAGCAATTTAAAGAAAGATTTAAGAAGATTTTATGTTACTTTGAGCGATAAGAAGTATTACTTTTTATGTGATATTACAATAGGATATGGAGATAAAAAAGAAAATTATTATGTCGTAAATCCATATGTTGTTTGGAAGGGTACTAATATAGAAAATGCTAAAGCGATAATAAAATACTGTATGATTAAGTAGCACATGGTATTAGGCACAGTATTTTAAAAAGACACATGGTATTAGGCACAGTATTTTAAAATACATTTTAAATAGAAAAATCCTATCTAAAATACACTTTTTTGTGATTTGATTGTTATGTATTATGTACCACGACAGAAACGGTTAAACTTATTTAAACTTTTGCAGAAAAAAAAAGGGCGTAAACATTGATGAAGAGACATGGGCATTATCTGAATTAATACAATGGTTGTTTAGAAGTGCTATAAGAGAAGAAAATGAAATTAATATATATATACCTTCAAAGAGAATGAGAAGTCTATTACAAGAATGGTTGGAAAAATAATTTACAAAAAAGTTCCAAACCAATTTTTGAGGTTTCTTTTTAGGTAGAAAAAACTTATCTAAAACGATAGTCATATTTTTGTATTCCTTAAAAGAAAGTATATAAAAAGGGGCAAGATATTCATCGTGAAATAATAAAAAATAGAGATAGAAAATTATTACCTATAAGGCTAAAATATCCATTTTTTGTAGCGCCTCTATATTAGGTGCTACATTTTTTGGATATAATATAAAATTCAATAAATGAAAGGAGATAATAATGAGTAAAGTATTTTTAGGAGGAACATGTAATAACAGTAAATGGAGAGAAAAATTAATTCCAATGTTAAAAATAGATTACTTCAATCCAGTAGTAGATGATTGGACTGAAGAATGTTATCAAGAAGAGTTAAGACAAAGAGAAATATGTGATTATTGTTTATATGTTATAACTCCATTGATGACAGGAGTATATAGTATAGCTGAAGTAGTAGATGATAGTAATAAAAGACCTCATAAAACTTTATTCTGTGTGCTAGAAGAAGATGATAATCCAATGCATAGTCTCACAGAGTTAGCTCTTCCTAAACTAGCATTCGATAAAGGACAAATGAAATCTTTAAATAGAGTTGGTCGAATGGTAGAAAGAAATGGTGGGAAATATTTTAATTCATTAGAAGAAGTTGCTAATTATTTAAATAAGAAGATGTACCTAAAAAGTTTAGAAGGAGTTAAAGATATTGAGAAATGGATTGAAGAAGGTCATAAAGTTCTTTCTCATGACAAATGGGAAGAGTGGGATAAAGTAGTTCCAATCAGAGCTAGCGACCTTTATGAAGGAATGGAGTTAAGTTGTACTTTATTTGTAGAAGAAATATTAAAGAAAAATACAGAAGATAGTTTCAAACAAGCAAGTGCAGAATTAGACAGCCAAAATCATTCTGAAATGTCATATAGTTTAATGAAGGCTATGATAAAAACTTTCTGCACAAATGGAGAAGAGTTCGTGAAATACTTAGAAAAATAATTCACACTTATCTTATGACATGCAGGGCATCGCCCTGTATCTATTTTAAGCAAATTAAAATCATTCATCAATGAAATAGTCAAGAAATAAAATGGAATGGCTCTATGTCTATTGTAGAGCTTTATATTACAAAAGGAGTTAAATATGAACCATGTATTAGAATTTCAACATGAAATAAATCAATGTATAGAGGATATGAAAAATCAAGGGTATAATGATTCAAATCATAATTTTAGAAAACTATGTAGAACAGCTCTTATGAATGATTCTGTTATTAAGGTAATTGAAATGAATCAAGATAATGTTATCCTTATGAACATAGTCTCTCAGGATGCAGAGGAAAATGTAGAATATTTAAAAATATTAAAAGAAAAAGGAATTGTATCAGAACTTATTTCCATACATCTTAATGAATTAATGAAATATTTTCAAACAATTTCATTGGACTGTATGAAAAGAGAAAATATATTATAGGAGGAGATTTATATGGATATTAGAGAAATGTTTATTTTGCGAGATATAAAGAATATTTGTATAAATGGAATTGATATACCATCTCCAAATTTTTACAAAGTATATTCAATGGATGACAAATTATATTTAGAAATTAATGTAGAATTTTTAACTATTAAATCATATGAACTTGTAATTCAATGCCTAAAGAGTTGTATATCAATGGAAGATATTATCTATGATATAATTATAGACACAAACATAGCAAGTCCTGGAGAGTCTGAGAAGCGTTATATAAAAACAAAATATAAATGTAAAATCATAAATAGTACTTTTATTGAAGTTGACTCAAAAATACATAACAATTTACCTTTGTTTGAAATTATTGATGTAGATTATGCAGGAATATTTAAGAAAAAATAGAAAATATTTAAAAAAGTAGTTGACAGACTAATATTAAATATATATAATGTAAGTATAAAGTTAAACAACATCAGAAAATTAAATAAAACAACTAAATAAAAAATAAGTTGACATACTGAAATAAAATTGTTATAATAAAGATATAAAGTTGGCAACAGAGAAGAGGACATGATTGAATGAATTTCATAATAACAATTTTTATGGAAAACTGTGTGGGAAGTCAATCAGAGATTATTATGAATTAGACTATACAATCCAAAGAAGTGACAATAGAGTTAAATATGTGAAAGATATGTTAGGCACTTATGAGATAAATGGAAAAGAGTTTTATGACGAATTCTTTGAGGAACTTTTTGATACAGAAGAAAGACAGAAAATAAAAATTCACTTATCAAAAGAGGATAGCTTATATTCAACTTCTAATGTAGCAATCTATTTAGAGAGGTTAGGTACTTATATTCTTAATTCTAAGGAACACATAATAGACGGAGAGGTTCAACAAAAGAAAGAATTAAAGTATAAAATCTATAATAGTAAAGAGCTGTTTAGAAGAGCTTGCAAAGAAGAAAAAGTTATGAATCAATTAGCGATAGGAAATGGAGGAGTTCCTTATATAAATAATAAAGAAACTTATAATGGAGAAGCTTTTCCAATATTCCAAGCAGTAGAACAAAATTATAATAAAGTAAAAGATGTTGTGTTTGAAAAGAAAGATATTGAAAAACACGAAGTTTTGAGAAACTATTATGATTTATATGTTCACTTAATTAATAAAATGAAAAGTGGAAACGGAACTATGGAACTTAGTTATCTAGTTCATGGAGTTAAAGACGATTTAAATAATGGTAAATTATTGCTAGAAAGACCAATAACATTTAAAAGTCCTTTAGTCCCAACTAGTTCACAGATGTTTAAAGAAATTGATATTCCGACAGAAAAAGAGATAAGAAGCTTACTTAGAATGAAGTATGAAGGAATAGATGATACAGATATGGTTTGTGTCATGATGGATTTTGAAGATGTACTTAGTAGGTGTACTTTTACAAAGAATCAACAGAATGTTTTAAATCTATACAGAAGAAATGTAAAACCTTATCAGATAATAGAAATCTTACATATGAAACAACAATTGGTTAACATAACAATAAATAGTATTTGTAAGGTAATAGAGAAGAAATATTGGGAGGAGTACCGAGAACGGTATTACACTTATGTTGTAAAAGGAACATGGAAAAAATGCTCTAAATGTGGAGAAACTAAGCTAATACATCACTTTTCAAAAAACAAAGATAGATATAGACCGAAGTGTAAAAAATGCGAGACAGAGGAAAGACATAAAAAACATAGTGCAAAGCAACATTGTTAAAAGGTAGTAAAACTCCTTATTAAAAATGTAAGAACGATAAAAGACGGTATTTTCCTTACCAAAATGAAGTTCTAAAAAATTTTAATGATAGGAGAAATGAATATGACAAAAAAAGATATGTTAAAAGAAATAGCTAGTGAACTAGATATAACACAAGTTAGAGCAGCAGAGGTAGTAGACGGATTAGAAAGATTATTAAATAGAGTAATCGAAAATAGAGATGAAGTAATAATTTGTGGTATAAAAATAGGTACTAAAGAAAGAAAAGGTAGAGCAGGTAAAATAGATAATCAAATAGGTTGTTATGAATATGAAACACCTGATAAAATAGTACCTTATATAAAATTCACTAAGAGTACAAAAGAAAGATTAACTAAAGAAATATAAGGGGTAAATGCACTCACAGCAATTATTACATATACAAGAAAAGAAAAGAAAATAAAACAAATTGGATTTTGAAAAATGCCACATGGCTGGCAAGAATGTAAATAGTGCATTGTTTGATTTCTTTGTTCCCCTTTTTGAATGCTAGGGATTAATTTCCCTAGCAATGTGAGGTCGAAGGTTTCAGTAGGTTCAAATCCTACAGACCTCAAAGTTATTACTGTTTCTTTCTTTGTTTGTTTAAAAAATGGGGTAGAGGAATTCTACCCTAGAATATGCCGAAGTAGCTCAAATGGTTGGAGCAATAGCCAATAAATAGATGTATTGATAAATACATAAGCAGCAATTTCAAACAGGGAAGCTATAGGATAATAGTTCAAATCTATTCTTCGGCAACATTATGACGGGACTAGCTCAACGGGTAGAGCAACGTAATATGTGTATAGAAGGGATACACTAACAGCATTTTAATTTGCCATTTAAGCCGTAGGTTGTAGGTTCGACTCCTACTTCCCGTCCTGTTCTAAAAATATACATTCAAAAGACACTTACAGCAATTAATTCAAATAGGTAAATAAGTCAATAAACAAGTACTTTAGAGGTTCAAATCCTCAAAATAAATTGAACAATTTTAAGAAGTTCATATTTATAATGTCTAGTGTCTTGATAAGTACCTTCTTAAAGTTAATATAATTAAATGCACATACAGCAATTTATTAATTACGTTTCTGTTAAAAACGAGTATTAAATAGAGTCTTGATTAAAAATTATTGTGATGATTGAGCCTAGTATTTTGATGCTAGACTCTAATATCTAGGTATAGGTTAATTTGGTAGACCACCACATTTGGGATGTGGAGACTGGGGGTTCGAGTCCCTCTACTTAGACCAAACATATTTATATTGTTTTATGGGTAGGTAGCCAAGTTGGTAAAGGCGGCAGACTGTAAATCTGTTATTTCGGTTTCGAAGGTTCGAATCCTTCCCTACCCCACCAGGCATGACCTATTAGTCAAGTGGCTAAGACATCACCCTTTCACGGTGAGGGCGAGGGTTCAATTCCCTCATAGGTCATTATATGGACTTATAGTTTAATGGGGAAAATTATCAGGCATGATGTTATCGGTTCGATTCCGATTGAGTCCAAAATAATACCCGCTTGTAAAGTAATAAGAAGATGGAATTATACTTTACAATCTATCAAGGACGTAGGAAGTTATGCGGGACTACGTAAAACTGTTTGCAAACAAAATAAATCGCACACCCGATAGCGATTAATAAAAAGGTCGGGAGTATAATATCCTATTAAATTAATATAGTAATTACTTGTTGTTTTCCCCTGATACACAACTAAAAGAAATCGGGGAGTTAACCAAGTATAATTAATTTTAATTATGTTCTAGCTAGAAAAATTTTTCGGAGGTTCGTTCAATGGTAAGGACATAGGACTTTGAATCCTAAAATAACAGTTCAAATCTGTTACCTCCTGCTTACATAGGCTAATGGTTTAAGTAAAACATCGAGACTCCGAATCTTGAAGATAATGGTTCAAATCCATTTTAGTCTGCCATAAAAATAATATAAAGATACAGTCAGCAAAAGGGAAACATAAAGGTATCTTGATTGGAGAGATGATATGAATAAACTTTTAAGAAATTTAAAAGAAGAAGAAAATTATACTTTAACTGAAAACGGAGCTACTACTCATGTTACTACTTTTAGTAATTGTTTAGATTTTTTCGCTTTTGGGGGAGCTATGAGAAATCGTAGTGAAGAAGATGTAATTTTACAATTTAAAAAAGCATATAAAGAAAATCCTTTAATATCAATGAAATTATTATTTTATTTTAGAGATGTCAGAGGAGGACAAGGTGAAAGAAGATTATTTAGAGTTATAACAAAATGGTTAGAAAAAAATAATTCTAAAGCATTAAAAAAGAATTTAATTTATTTTGCAGAGTTTGGGAGATGGGACGATTTATTAGAATTAGGATATAAAGGTTCTAAGTTCGAAAAAGAAGTTTTATCTATCGTTAAAAAACAATTAGAAACAGACCTTAAAGATATGAACAATAATAAACCAATATCTTTATTAGCTAAACGGATGCCTTCACTTGGAGCAAGTAGTGTTAATACTAAACTTAAAGCTAAATATTTTGCTAAAAAGTTAGGGATGAATGCTAAAAAATATAGAAAAACATTAGTGAAATTAAGAAATCATATAAGATTAGTTGAAACACAAATGAGTTCTAATAATTGGCATGAAATAGAATTTGATAAACTTCCAAGTAAAGCAGGACTTAAATATAGAAAAGCTTTTGAAAGACACTGTGAAGAAAGATATAGAGCTTTTATGTATAGTGATAAGACTACTGTAAATGCAGCTACATTATATCCTTATGAAGTTGTAGAAAAAGCTATTAGAATAAGACATAGTTTCTCAACTTCAACTACTGAAAGAAATGTTGTAAATAAATATTGGAGTAATTTAAAAGATTATTTCAATGGAAAATCTTGTAGTTTATTACCTGTTGTAGATACATCAGGTTCTATGTGGGGGACTCCAATAAATGTAGCAATTTCACTTGGAATTTATTGTGCAGAAAGAAATAAAGGTCCATTTAAAGACCATTACATAAGTTTTAGTAGAAAGGCTAGATTAGTAGAAGTTGAAGGAATTGACTTTGTAGATAAAGTTAGAAGAATATACGATACTAATTTATGTGAAAATACAAATATTGAATCTGTATTTGATTTAGTATTAAATACTGCATTAAAAAATAATTTATCTCAAGAAGATTTGCCACAAAATATTGCTATAATTTCAGATATGGAATTTGACGATGGAGTTGATGAATTCAATCGTTGGAGCTGGAGAAGTAGCAGAAGTGAACAAAAATATAGCTCACATGAAACATTAATGGAATCAATAGCTAAAAAATGGCAATCACATGGATATGAAATGCCACATTTAATATATTGGAATGTCAATGCAAGACAAAATAATATTCCAATGCTAGGAAGTGGAAGAATTTCATATGTAAGTGGATTTTCACCATCTATATTTGAAATAATATTAACAGGTAAAACAGGGTATGAATTAATGATGGAAGCAGTAAATCAAGAAAGATATTCTTGCATAACTGTATAATATAAATACACATACAGCAATATTAATTTAATTTTTCAACCACAAAACATTTTGAAAATATAAATAAGTGTATTGTAATTATTATTCATCATTTTAAAACCTCCAAGATATACAAACAGAGAGGAATAATTTCCTCTCTCGAATATGGAAACATAGTGTAATGGTAGCACAAATAATTATGTGTCTAGTGGGATTATGGGACACATACAGCAATATATTTAAAAGAAGAAATTAAATCTTATAGGTCAAGAAGAGGGTGTTGGTTCGAATCCAACTGTTTCCAGTTCAATCCCAGTTATGGCTTACTCGTATAAAGGTTATTATGTTGGACTGTCTATCCAAAGATAAGGGTTCGATTCCCTTGTAGGTCGCCATTCGCTTATTTAGTTGAGTTGAAGTTGCTAAATAAGTAAATAGTATTATCTAAAAAATTGCTGTTATACAAGAGAAGGAACTGGTAACTCCTTCTCTTTTTTTATAAAGATATTATCGCAGAATAGTGTAATGGTAACACATTGGACTCATTATCCAAAACTAAAGGTTCGAATCCTTTTTCTGCTACCAAATAAAAATAGGGAGAAATGATGTTATGAAAAAAGTATCAAAATTAACAATTAAAGATGCAACAATTAGAGAAGAAAATGGAGAACTAATTGTTGTAGAAAAAACAAAAGTAGGAGAAAATGTCTATGGATTAGATGAAGTCTTAGACAAATTAGAAAAAGAAGAAGATTTAAAATTAACAATAGATACAAAAAATGATATGGATGTTCATGAAATAAAAGAAATATTAAAAAATTACATTGATAAAGAAAAAATAAATGTATCAATAACAGTAGATACAGAATACTAAGATTGGAGGCATTTATATGAGTGATTGCAATAAAGATAAAATAAAAGACAAAGTTAACAGAAGATTAGAAATATATGGAGTAATAGATAATAAAATGGCAATTGAAATCATCAAATCGCTTAGAGATATTATAGATGAAGATGAAGAAATAGTTGTTAGAAATATGGAAAAAACAGATAAATATAAAGAATCTTTAGAACCTGTTGAAATTTACTTTAATTCTCCAGGAGGAAGTGTAAATGCAGGATGTGCAATACTTAGTATAATGGAAGAATTAGAAGCTCCTGTAATTGGACATATAATAGGACAATGTGCAAGCATGGCAGTTTATTTATTTTTATCATGTGACATAAGAACAGGTACTAGATTTTCTCAAATTGCAATACATGGAACAGGATATCAAGGACTTGGATTGACTGGATACTTAGAAGAAATGGAATCAATAATAAAAGCAGATAAACAACTATCAAGAGAGTTAGATAGCATAGTGTTAGAGAAAACTAAACTTACAAGAAAAGAATTAAGAGAATCAGAAACATGTCTAAAATTCTTTGGATATAAAGAAGCTAAGAAAAAAGGATTTTATACACATGATGTATATAATTTTGAGAATCCTGAAATAGACTAATTAATTTATATCCTCCTTTAATTCTTTAGGAGGATATTTTTTAATAGAATAAAAAGAAGAGAAAGGAGGGGCATTATGTTATTAACAAGAAAAATTATATATAACCCAACAGAATTAGAATTTAATATTTTAAATTCAATGGCTTTTTCCTCTGCTAAATTATGGAATATAGCAAACTATGAAAAAAGAAATTATAAAGAATTAGGGTTTTCCAATTTCCCTAATTGGTATGAGCAAAAGAGAAGATTAAAAGATAATTTTTGGTATAAAAATTTACCTTCTCAAACATCTCAAGATGTATTAAATAGATTACAAAAATCTTGGAAAAGCTTTTTCGCATTAAATAAATCAAAAGGAATTAAAAATCCTAAACCTCCGAGATTTAAAGAGAATTTATTTAATTTTACTTACCTCAATAATGGTTTTAAAAGGGTTCTTCCTGATACTATTAATTTTTCTATTTCTAAACAGCAAAAAGAATATTTAAAAAATAAATATTCCTTTGATTCTAAATATTTATGTTTGAAAATAAAAAACTTTTCAACAATCAAAGGGAATATTAAAACAATCGAATTTAAACCTATTGAAAATAGAAAATATGAAATAAATGTTGTTTATGAAATAGAAGATACTCCTATTAAAGCAGATAATGGGAATTATTTATCCATCGATATAGGAATTTCAAATCTCTTTACTTGTTATGATAATAAAGGCAAAAGTTTTATTATTAGTGGTTCTAAGTATTTAGAAATAAGTCATTATTTCAATAAGAAAATAAGTCATTTTCAAAAAATAACTAGTAAGCAGCAATTGGCAAATGGAGAAAAATATGTGTCTTCTACAAAAAGAATAAATAATTTATATAAAAAGAAACAATTGCAATTAAATCATTATTTCCATTGTGCAACTAAAGAGATTGTTAAATATTGCATAAAAAACAATATAAATAAAGTTGTTATAGGGGATATAAAAGGAATTAGAATAAATGCAAAGTTAGGAAAGAAAAATAACCAAAAGTTACATTCTTTACCTTATGATAAATTATATGAATTGCTTTTTTATAAATTATTAAGGGAAGGAATTGAATTTATTAAAATAAAAGAAAGCTATAGTTCTCAAGTAAGTCCATTTGCTCCTCAAGTTAACGAAAAATATGCGACTAAAAACAAAAGGATAGAAAGGGGATTATATATGGATAATCTTAAAGTATTTAATGCGGATAGTGTTGGAGCGTTTAATATCTTAAGATTATATGAACAAAATAAAAAAATAGGAATAAAAATACCATTAAAAGGATTAAGTAATCCTTTAAAAATAAAAGTAGCTGTGTAACTTTACAATAAAGTAGCAGTAATGGGTATGGGCTTCCCTTATAGGTAGTGTATGAGATGTCCTATATCTCTCAAACATGACTATAAAAAGAAATCTTTTATTTAAAATTAAAAAGATAGTCCAGTTCCTAAAGTAGAACTAATCATATCAATCTCCCTATCAAGGCTGCCCCTTCTGGGCAGTCTATTTTTTTAGAGGTGAGAAACAATTGAAGAAGAAAAGAGCAGAAAAACCAAAATTAAAATGCAATGATTGTAAAGAAGAAAAAGAAATGCAAAGACATTTTTACAGTACATATAGTGCCTTATATGAAGATGAAAAGATTCCAATATGTAAAGATTGCCTTCTTGAAAGATATAAAGTTTTAGAAGGTTTATATAAAGGGAATGAATTACTGGCTTTAAGACACTTTTGCATGAACTTTGATATTTATTATGATGAAGAACTAGCAAAGCCGTTGAGGGGTGGTAGTGAGCCTCTTATGGTTGTTTACATGAGAAAGATGGGTTCTAATCATAGAAAATATAAAGGAAAGACTTCTTTAGATAGTTTATTTGAAATAAAGATTTTAGATGAATTAGGGGCAGAGGATGAATTTCCAATCACCTATTCAATTAGAATTAAATGGGGCAAAGGGTATACGGATGACGAATATCGTATACTAGAAAGGGCGTATAAAGAGTATGACGAGTTCTATGCTCCAAGAGAACTTACTACAAAGAAACTATTTAAGGAACTGTGTGTGATTGAATTAGAAGGTCAGAAAGCTAGAATCAATGGAGATATGGCTACCTTTGAAAAAATGTCTAAATTAGTTTCTTCTAAAATGCAAGATGCCGATGTAAAACCAAATCAAAAGAAAAAAGTTGGAGAAACGGCAGGAGAAACTTTTGGTACTAAAATGCAAATTTATGAAAGAACGAAGCCAATCCTAGTAAAATTAGAAGAGTATGAAGACATAGATGGAATTGGAAAGTATATAACTAAATATCTTATAAAACCTTTAGCTAAGTTTTTAGGACTTGCTACAGGAGAATATACAATCGAAGATGGAGATACTGCAATTGAATTAAGCAAGGAATTTGAAGAAGAATTAGAAAAAGCAGGTGATGTAAATGAGGACTAAATATGAAGATAGAGAATTGACATCTAATGATTCATCTGAAAATCTATTAGAAGGAGTCGGAGAATATTGGGGTGGATTTTATTTAGCTAACCCTCATAGATTCGCTTTGGATTATTTTGAATTTCCACTTCATATATTCCAACAGATATTAATATACTTTATGTTTAAAAGCGACCAATTTTTGATGTCATGTACTAGGGGGTTAGGTGGATAGATAGAAATTTTCTACCTAAAATGCAGGAGGAGGAATATGCCAAGATTAACAGAAAATCAAAAAAAGTTTATAAAAGAAAATTATAGAAGTATGGATACAAAGGAGATAGCCAAACAATTAGATATTCCATTTTCAAGAGTTCAGAATTTTGCGAGCAACAATTCTTTAACTAAAGGGTGTAGAAGTGTTTGTCTTACTAAAGAACAAGAAAAATATATTTTAAGTAATTATAAAACTAAAACAACAAAAGAAATTTCTTTAGAAATTGGTTGTTCTATTAGAGATATAAATAGATATGCCGATTATGAAAATTTAATTTTTGATTCAAACAAATATAATGTTGATGAAAATTATTTTTCAGAAATCAATACTCCAAATAAGGCATATCGGTTGGGTTTCTTATATGCAGATGGATGTGTGCTAGAACAAAGAAATAAACACATTTTAGAAATAAGTTTAAATTCAGAAGATAAAACTCATTTAGAAAAATTTAAAATGTGTTTAAAGTCAAATGCTCCAATAAAAGATAAGACAATAAAAGAAAAATATCATGCTTGTAGAATAACGATATGTAATGACCAAATATGTAAAGATTTAATTAAATTAGGATGTGTTCCTAGAAAATCACTTATATTAAAATTTCCTACAGAAGAACAAGTTCCAAGTGAATTTATATCTCATTTTATCAGAGGATATTTTGATGGAGATGGATGTATATATAACAATAAAGAACTTAAGAAGTCTTCTGTTTCGTTTGTTGGAACAAAAGATTTTTTAACTGGTATTCAAAAAATTGTTCATAAAGAATTGGGATTAAGTGAAACAACTATATCTCAAAGGGCAGGAAAGTCCTATGTATGTGATTGGTGTGGTTATCCAAATATAAAAACTTGGTTTGATTATTTGTATGAAGGCGATGACTTAATGTATTTACAAAGAAAATTTGAAAAATTCTTGCCTAGTAGTATATAAAGCCTAAGTGTATACTACCGTAATCGGGATATATCGGTCACAGTTGAAAGCACATAAAAATATAACCTCATATGAGGAGGGATAAACTGGTAAGAAAGCCTAAGTCTAGTTTAGATAGTGGTAATACCGAGAGTGACAATATCTAATGTCATTTGTAACGCACAGAAGGTGAGCGATAATATGAGAGCAATAATCCTTCCAAGAGTTTCCGATATTCATTAGGTGTAATTAAGAGAATAGAAAGTTGTGCTGAACGTCATGGGAAACCATGAGAGCTAGAGGATAAAAAGCCTTTAGGGTAACAAATTGAAGACGTGGCTAATTTCAGTTTTTTCAGTTTTAATTTGCACTTTAAAACCAGGAACAAAGATAATCGTTGCAGCTAAAAGAAAAAAACAAGCTCAAAAGATAATTACAGATAAGATAATTGGAGAATTATATAAAACATCAGAGGCTCTACAAAAAGAAATTAAAGATATTCAAATCAATAGTAAAGAGGTTTCTATTACATTTTGGAATGGAAGTAGGATAGAAGCTATTGTAGCTAATCAAGATGCCAGAGGTGAATTTCGCCCAGCAATATGTAAATTCTCAAGTGCATATTGTTAGCATTGAGGTGTATCGGTCGTAGTTGAAAGTACATAAAAATGTAACCTTATGTAAGGAGGAATGGACTGGTAAGAAAGGCTAAGTCCTAAATGGATAGAGTTGATACCGAGGGCAGTAATATCTAATGCTGTCCGTAACGAGTAGAAAGTGAGTGATAATATGAGAGCAATAATCTTTCCATGAGCCCTCAACATTCATTGAGAATGAAATTATTAGAGAATGAAAATGTACTCTAATCTCATGAAGAAATTTGTGAGAACTATAAGATAAAGAGCTTATAGGATAATAAAAATTGGAACGTGCCAACATCTTGATTGTAGATGAATACAGAATGGTAGACCAAAAAATATTAGATGATGTTTTATTACCTTTCTTAACAAATCCAAGACAACCAGGTTTTTTAAGTCTTCCTCAATATGCAAATAATCCAATGTTAAAGAAGAAATATATCGAAGAGAATAAAGAGATAGAAAATATGTCTCCTTACGAAGTAAAGCACAAGTGCTCGTAAGTAAAATCGACCAAAATCGGATGTAGTTGAAAGTACATAAAAATGTAACCTATTATATAGGAGGGATAAACTAAGAAGAAAACCTAAGTCCTAAATGGATAGTGGCAACTCCGAGATAATTAATAGAATTAAAAAACTATTAACATCGTAGAGCATAGCAATTGAAACTGTTTTACAGAATAAAAAATTGCCACGAGTGGTCGATATTCATTGTGCATATTTATAGAGAATAAAGATGTATGCCGACCTCATAGGAAACTATGAGAACTAAAGGATAAAAAGCCTTTGGGATAACATTATATGATATTTAAGTTCTGGATGGTAAACTTTTGCCTAGCTATAAGTAAAGCATGAGTACTTATAGCCGTAATCAAACAATATTGGTCATAGTCGAAAGCACATAAAAATATAACCTAGAGATAGGAGGAATAGACTGGTAAGAAAGCCTAAGTCTAGTTTAGATAGAGGTGATACCAAGATAATTAATAGAATTAAAGAGCTATTAACATCTTAGAGCATAGTAACTGAAACTATAAATAGAATAAGTTACCAAGAGTGTTTGATACTCATCATGCTAAATAATAGAGAGTAGTAATATATGCCAATCTGAGTTGGAAATGACCAACTGATGAGATAATTTCAAATGAGGGAAACTTCCAGAGCAATGGATAAAAAGCCATTGGGTAATAACAATATGATAAAGGACATTGGAGCTACGCTAAATGTATGGAAGTATTAAAAGCTATGGTAAGAGGGGAAGATGCCTTTATGTGTTCAATTCCTTTTACTTGTAGCTTAGACCATGGATTATTAACTAAGAAAAAAATAATAAGAGAAATGAAAAAAGAAAGTATGACAGAAGCTAGTTTTGCTATGGAATATTGTGGACTATTCTATGGAGAATCAGAAGATGCTTTCTTTAAATCTTCATTTGTCAATAACTGTAGAACTCAAGAGAGTATGTTTTATCCTCCAACTCCAATCGAATATATGGAAGACAAGAAGAAAAAGAAAAGAGATAAGAGAGGATATTTAAGAAAATTAAATGGAGAAATAAGAATAATATCTGCCGATATAGCTTTATCAAAAGGTTCTGTAAATGACAACTCTGTATATACATGTATGAGATTAATTCCTTCTGATGGCAAATTCAGAAGAATTGTTGTAAATATAGAAAGTTATAATGGTATGGAGGCTGAAACACAAGCTATAAGATTAAAACAATTATTTAATGATTTTGATGCAGATTATATGATAATAGATACACAAGGTTTAGGTTTAACCGTATGGAGCTATTTACAAAAAAGTAATTATGATAGTGAAAGAGATATTTGGTATGAAGGTTTTACTTGCTTTAATAAAGACAATACAGTAGATGAATTTGCGGCAAGAAATTCTCTTCCTGTTGTATATTCATTGAAACCTAATCCTGAAATAAACCACAAAGTAGCTATGAGTTTAAGAGAAAACCTTATGAATAGAACAATAGAATTACCTTTAAACCACTTGGATGCAAAGGAAATGATATTTGAAGATAAGATAGGAGATATAACAGATATTAATTTAAGAGCAGAATTAGAGGCTAAATATATGTCTCCATTTTTACAAACAACAGCTTTAGTTAATGAGCTTATAAATTTAGACCATAGTATTGAAGGTGGTAAATACATCAAGATAAAAGAAAGAGGTAGAGCTAGAAAAGATAGATATTCTAGCCTTGGATATGCTAACTTCTTAGCAGACTACCTAGAAGAAGAAGAAAATGCAAATAGTACCACAGATGATGATACATTTGTATTCTTAACATAGGAGGTGTATCAGTTGGATTTAGAGAAGAAAATCAACGAATCAGAAAGTGATATAGTTACTTTTGAAAAACAGGAATTCGAATCCTTTGCGAATTATGTATACAATAATGTTGGATATATAGGCTCAACATATGATTCAATAGCAAGAAGAAGAAAAATATCTAAAAAGCAATTAAGAACAGCTTTAGCCAATCCAACAAATACTGCTAGTATTGAAATATTGCAAGATGCAGCCGAAATATTTAAATATACTAATGGTATGGTTAGACAATTCACAGATTACAAATCTAAAATTCTTACATATGACCATTTTTTAATTCCAAGAGATATAAGTAAATATAAAACAAAAGAAGATATTTGGGAGGCAAGATATAAGGCTGCTACTGAATTAGAAAAATATAATTTAAAGTATAATTCTAAATGGATTACCGAAAAGATATTAGATTGTGGAGAAATCTTTTTATTTATAATTAAGGATAGATATAGTGTTATATATCAACAAATTCCTAATAAATTATGTAAAATATGCAGCAAAACTGGGAATATGGTTTCAAGATATAAAATAAATTTAGCAGCCATATCTCCAACAGAGTTAGCTTATTTTCCTCAAGAAATTATGGAACTATATATTAAATATACTAATGGACAATTAATTGATGATGAAAATTTTGATAATGGTTGGTATGATTTAAGTAATTATAATAAAGCAGTTGCGTTTTCATTAGAAGTTTGGGGAACAAAAGGAGTTCCTTATTTTGCAAGTTTATTTGACAACTTAATGTCATTAGAAGATTTAGAAGATTTACGAAACAATAATGCAGTATTAGAAAACTTTATTTTAATATATCAAAAAGCAGAAACCGATGAAAAAGGTAGAATGAAATTAGATAAAAAGACTTTACAAAAATTCCATGAAGCTTTAAAGAAAGTCTTAAATAATACAGGTTGTGGAGCAATTACTACTCCTATGCCTTTAGAAAAAATAACATTAGGTGACTCACAAACTAAAACTCTTGAATATGTTAATAAAGTAAAAGAAACTATTTATGATGCAGCAGGAATCAATAATGATATATTTAATGGAAATTCAACTAATACAGAGGCAGTAAGTTATGGAGAAACTGTAGATGTGTTATTACCATTATTTATTCAAAAATCAATAGAAAATTGGATAAATGATGAACTTAGAACTAGTTCAAAAACTAGAAATTGGATGGTAGAGTTTGTAAAAACAACTGAACATAACTGGAGACAATTAGCTAAGGACGAAAAAGATGGTTTAACTATATATGGTTCTAAATGGAAATATTTTGCAACAATGGGATTTACTCCTCTTAGAGCTATGAATACACTTAAAATAGAAGAATTAGAAAAAGTTGCCGAAGATATGAAACCATTAGAAAGTGCATATCAAACAAGTGGTACAGATTCAAATCAAGATTCGAGTGATAAGACTCCAAGTTCTGCAAAAGTAGATGAAGGAGGTAGACCTTCTAAATCAGATACAGGAGAATCTAATTCTGAAAAGAATGGAAAATAGGTGAGATTGGATGAAATTTATAGTAGCATTAAACAAAAGAGATAAAAGTGAATTAGATTTTTATAATTTTAAGTACATAACATCTGAAAAAATAGATAATGATATTTTTTATTATTATGAAAACGATAAAAACAAGATTTCTAAATTATCTGATAAAACTAAATTTTTATTTACAGATGTTATGTTTGTATAGGAGAATGATATGGGAAAATTATATGCAATGATATGCATTCTAACAACAATAAGTGTGATTGCAACTTGTTTAAAAATAGGATATGTTGCTAGTGAAAATGAAATACCGATGAAAAGCAAATCTAACATATGTGCAACTCTATTGACAGTAGGTTTAATTATATTCACACCATTAGTAAATATTTTCTTTTTAATAGTATATCTTTATATTCTTATAGGAGTGTCAAACGAGGAAATAAAGGAAGTGCTATTAAATATTAAATAGATAAACTCCGAAGAAAGGAGGGTGCTATTTGGAAACAAAAAATATAAATTGTAAATTAACTTTTTTCTCAAATGAAGATGAAGATTCAAGATTCCAAAATGTAAAACTTCAAATTGTCCATGCTGGGGAAAATAGCAAGGGTCTTAATATTACCGAAGATGCAATTGAAAATGCTAAAGAAAGTTTAAAAAATATTCCAATAGTTGGATACATAGAAAGAGACGAAGATGACGAGGCTATTGATTTTGGAGGACATAAAATATATCTAAAACTGTCAAGAACCTCTGAAGGATTAGAAGTAAGAACTTTTTATGAAGAAAGAGCAATTGGAGTAATTCCTGAAAGTACAGAAATAACTTATGAAACAGATGAAGAAACTGAAAAAACTTATTTGTGTGCAACGGGAAAAATTTGGAAAGCTTATGCAAATGAGGGATTAGATTTACTATTAGAAGCTCAAGAAAAAAGTGTAAGTATGGAAATCATTATTCAGGAAAAGAATGACGAAGGAGATATTACTTCTTTTATATTCCAAGGAATTACTATTCTTGGAGATGATGTAGAACCAGGAATAGAAGGTGCTACAATAACAACTTATGCTAAAGGTAATTTAGAGTTTTACAAAAAAGAATTACAGTTAATTTGCAATGAATTAAATAAAGAAAAGGAGGGTATTAAGTTGCCTGAAAATAAAAAAACAATAGAAATGTTTGGCTTATCAGTTCAAAACTTTCAAGACCAAATATATGATGCCCTTGCTAATAGAACAGTTGAACAAACTAACTATTGGGGAGAAACATACCAACAAAGAGAATTTTATTACAGAGATATAATTCCTGGAGAAAATGTCGTTGTTGTTGAAAGTGCATCTAACTATTCTTGTTTTGGTGTTCCTTATTCATTAGATGGAGACAAAATTGTTTTAGATTTTGATAATAAAAAAGCTTATATAAGAGAATGGAGAGAAATGAATGAGGGAGAATCTCAAGTTAATTTCTCATTAGAAAAACCTTTTGAAAATGAGTTAGAAAAAGTTGCTTTTGAAAAAATAAATGAATTAAACGAGTCAATCAAAACATTAGAAACTTCTGCATCTGAAAAGGATGAAAAAATAAAAGAATTAGATGAAAAAATAGTGGAATTCTCAAAAGATACAGAAGAAAAAGATAATAAATTATCAGAATTAAATTCCGAGTTGGAAAGACTTAAGGCTTTTGAAAAAGAAGTAAATAATGAAAAACTTAAAGAAAATGTTGCAAATATGTTAGAAAAATTCTCTTTAGAAGAAGATGAAATCAAAGAATTAAAAGAAAAAGTTTTATCTGGAGAATTAGAAATGAATTTATTTGAAAAAGAATTATTTGCTTTAGAAGGTAAAAAAGCTATAGAAAATAGAGCTAAACAAAAAAGTTCAGAGCCAAAAAGTGTAAAAGTTGCAGACCATACAGATGAGCCTGTAAGAAAAAGACCATACGGAGATATTTTAGATTAGGAGGAAAGATACATGGGAAAATATGCATTATTAAGAAAAGATAGAGTGCCTTATCCAAAACCATTAAGTGCTTTACATGAAGAAAACACTCCATTAGAAAATGGTATGATAGTTGGAATAAAAGGCTATGCAAAAGGTGAAAGAGAATGTTATAAAATTGGACAATATGCTGCTGGAGATAGAATAGCAATAGTTGACTGTTCTACATTAATGTATGACGAAAGATTAGATGATTCTGATTACTGTTTAGAAAAAGGATACCCAGGAAGAGTATTACCAGTTGATAACTTTGATGAATACACAATAGCTAAAAAATTCTTCCCAGAGGGATTAGCAGTTGGAGACTATGTAAAACCTGATACAGTTAATTTAGGTAAATATGCAAAAGCAGAAGGATTAGAAGATGCAATAGGAATAGTTGCAGAAATAGATGTTGATTTATTCGACAGACAAGATTCAATATTAATAGATTTCTTATAAGATAAAGCAGTCTTTTGACTGCTATTTTTAATTAAATTAAAGGAGGAAAACCAATGGCAATAGTAAAATATACAGATATGGAAAAATTAGCTAGAGACATCTATAATGGAACAGTAGATAAAGCTGAATTTTCTAGTACTCAAGAAGCCGAAGATAGATTAAGAGAAAAAATATTAGAAAAAGTAGGAGGAACTTGGGACGAATGGGCATTCTCTAAAAATTATGTAGAAGTATTCCAAATATTATCTGAATCATTAACAATAACTACTTCTGAATTATTAAGAGAAACATTTGCACCATTCTGTGAATACAGAGACCTTAAATATGGGGACACAATTGAATGGGAAGTAGACGATGATAAATTATTTGATGTTGCAGTAGTAGCAGACGATAATAACAACTTTAGAAGACAAAGATTAATGGGAAGAAAAGTTCCTATGACTGCTTATCCTCTAGGTGTTAAAATATATGAACAATGGTCTAAATGGATGGCAGGAAGAATAAATTTCCAAGCTATGATAGACAAAGTTGCTAAATCTATGGAACATGAATTAGTAAAAAGAATAAATAGTGCTTTCATAGGTGCTTATAGTGCAGCTCCAGCAATATTACAAGCTAATGGTACTGTAACTAGAGATGCTTTATCTGAATTATGTGAAAAAGTTGCAGGATTAGGACATGGAGATATAACTATATATGGTACTAAAATGGCATTAAGCAAAATACCAGGAATAGAATCATTAGAAATAGATGGATTAGATAGAAGAAATTATGGTTATTTAAAAGCATTTGAAGGATATAGATGTGTAGACTTAAAAAATACTTTTAATAAGAAAACTGGTTTTGGTTTAAGTAATGATAAATTATTCGTAGTACCTGCTAATGTTAAACCAATATTCGTAGGATTTGAAGGTCCAGGATATGTTACTACTGATAGTTCTATATTACCTAGATTAGATAGAGAATTAGAATACCTATTCCAAAGAAAAGTACATGTAGGAGCAGTAAAAGCTACTGACTTTGGAGTATATAATATAGGATAGTTAAAAAAGAGAGGATTTATAACATATTAGGTTCTCTCTTTTTATTTTTTGAATAAGGGAGATGTTAAAATGGCTACAAGAACTAAAAAAGAAGAAACTGTTACTCAACAAGAAACTGTAAAAAAACCTTCTCAAAGTACAAGACTAAGAGAAATAAAGAAAAATATGAAAAATATAGATGTTGAAGTTCAAAATTTAAGTCAAGGAAATTTTGTGTATGCAAAAGGTTCTGATATATTAGAAATAAATGAGAGAGGCGAAACAAAAATAGTTTCACTTGATTTATTATCTGCTATGTCTAAATCATTTTTAGAAAAATTTTTTATAGCAATCGTTGATGTATATGATGATTATGATAAAAATGATGTTCTGAAAGTTTTAGGTGTAGAAGATGAATATTCTAAATTTGATATATCAGTAGAAGGAGTAGAATCTTTCTTAGATGATAAAACATCTGTTGATGACTTTGATAAAACTTTAAATTCTCTTTCAGATAACTTAGTATATAGAATAGCAGAGAGAGCAGTTATCTTAGATAAAAATAAACAATTTGATAGTTATGCAAAAAGAAAAAGTTTAGAAACAAGATTACAAAATCCTTACTTATTTGGAGCAGTTTAAAACCTAAAAGAAGGTGATAATTTTGTCAACTCAATTAAGTACAATTTATGATAACTTTTTAAAACAAATTGATGATGAAATTATGGTCTTTATGAATGAAAAGTTTGGAGAACAATTTATTGAGGATTTGCTATTATCTTATCTTAAAGGTGCTATAGCAAAGTTTAAGACTTATGAAAAAGGAATACATCTAGTCCCTCCAACAGAAGATTCTAGTGGATATATACAAGAAGATTTAAGTCAAAAAGAAATAAACATTTTAGTAATGGGAATGATAACCATTTGGCTTAATCCTAAAATTTTCTGTGAGGATAAGTTGAAACAAGCTATTACAGACGGAGATTATAATAGATTATCTAGTGCAAATATGTTAAGTAAATTGTTAAATTTAAAAGAATATGCAGATGACTATTTTAGAGCAGAAATGATAGAGTATTCATATGGTGATGATTTTGAGGGGTTCTATTAATGAGTTCTTATTTTGAGAATTTTGCAAAGAGAACTATGTTAGGAGCAAAAAACTCCAAAGAGAAGATAGCTAATGAAATGGAAAGAAACTTTATCAAATATCTAAATACTAGTCCTACTGCTGCACAATATCGTAGAACAATTATAGAACAAGTTCCTACTATGGATGAAAATAATTTTCCAACGGATGAAATGGGTTCTGAATTAATGGCTATTAATGATATTACTGAAAACGATGATAAAGCTTTAGATGAAAAAACATTACTTACAACAAAAGATTCTCAAGTTGATGTAGGTTGCTATGTTTTTTATGATAATTCATGGTTTATTGTTACATTTAAAGAACATAAAGAAATTAATACTTATAAAAAATTCATAATGAGAAGATGTAACCAAATACTTAATTATAAACATCATAATGAATTATATAAAATACCGTTATCAATTGAAAACTTAACGATAAGAATATGTCGCCTAATATGGAAACATATTAGTGAAAATCGGGTAAAATCGGTTACAGTTGAACTAATGTAAAAATATAACCTCATATGAGGAAAAATAAACTAAGAAGAGATGCTAAGTCTTGAAAGAGATAGAGCAAATACCGAGATAAGCAATAGGTTAACAACTATTGACATTTTAACGAGTAGAGATTGAAACTGCTATGCAGAATATAATATCTCCAAGAGTATCCGACACAGTTAATTAAGATTAACTCTAGCCTAACGTAGACGAGGGTGAAAATGTATTCTAAACTGGGCATGAATAGACATGCAAATGAGATAACTTCAAATGAGGGAAACCTCCAGAGTGCAAGATAAACAGCTTGCAGGTAATAACAAATGGTATTCAGATGGTTTAAATGACGGTAAATATATATCTTATGCAGATGCCAAAAGACATTTGTGGTTTGGTAGCAACCCAGTTAGCCGATTGATAGAAATTGGAGATAGAGTAATGTTAACTAATAAAACAGTTTTCCGTGTTACTCATGTCAACAATTTCGAATATAATGGTAGATATACTGGAGCATATGGACTTATAAAAGCTTTAGTTCTTCAAACCACTTTATTAAACGAAGATGATTTAAAAGAAAATGCGGCATGGAATGAAAAAAGTTATACTGATGTTCAAGACCCAGATGAAATATTTGGGCAATCAATAATAAACTTAGGAGAGACTGCAACTTACTCTATTCAAACAGATGTAGAAAATGTCGAATTAAAATTAGACAATCCTTATGAATTTGTAACATTCAAATCAGAAGGTAAGAAGTGTGAAATAACAGCAACATCTAATTTCAGATTTTACGGAAATAGTATTATGATATTGGCTATAAATAAAGATACACAAGAAACAATAAGTACAAAAATAGTTAAAATAGGTGGATAAAATGAAAGGATTAATAGGCTTTCCAAATAAGGTAATTTATTCAATTGGTTCTGAACTTATGAATAATCAGGATTTTGCAAAATTGATGTATTATAAATATGAAAAAATAAAAGATATTGATGAATTGCCAATCGTAGAAAATCCAGTAAAACAATTATACAATAAACAAGTTTTCTATTGTCGTAGATATGAAAAGTTACTTACAGAATCAGATATTGTATTATACATAAACCATTCTAATAAACTTCCTTATCAATATACAAGTCAAGCGATTAAAACGATTCAAATTGAAATTGGTGTAGCTTGCCATTTCGACTGTAGAGAAAGTGGGAATGGACTTAGAGATTTAGCTTTAACAGAAGTTATCTTAGACTGTTTATTAGATTCTAAAAACATTCCTGGAGTTGGAAGATTATATTTAGTACAAAATCCCCAATCATATAATATGCCTTATGAATATAGTGGTTATTATATGACTCTAGCTTGTGAACAAATAGATTTAAAAGGGAGAAAATAGTTGTTGGAGTACTATTACTTCTTTGGGGAAGATATTCCCTTAGAAAAACATAATCTAGGAAGGATTCATCAACCAACTTTATTGGAATTATTAGATAAAGGGATTACTATATCTGAATTTGTTTATCCGTTTTATTTAGCAGAATTGTTCTCAAAAGAAACTAAAGAGCCTATCAAAAATGTTCTTTTAATATTATTACAACTTGATGAATTAAATCCAAAAAATAAAACAACTAAAAAACTTAGGGATGCTTTAAGTTTATTATACTGTACAGATAATATAGACATTAAAGATAAAGTTGGAGGAATTATTATAGACGAAGACATTGTAATAGATGATAATAATTTTTCAACATTAAGTAAAGTTGTATTAGAAATGACTATGACGGAAGTTAAGACAGAAAAGAAAAATAAAGCTCAAAGTGCAATTATAGAAGAATTTGAAAAACGTAGAAAGAAATATGAGGCAGAACATAATATTAAAAGTGAAATGGATTATATTGATATGTTTAATTTAATTGTACATATGTTACCTGATATTTCTTACAATAGGATAAAAACTTGGACAATCTACCAAGTCAAGAATACATATAAAATTCTTACTGAAAGATATAATTATGAAACCTGTGTAAATGCAGGAGCAATAGGTAAAGATTTAAAAGATTGGCGAAGTAAATTAAGAATACAAAATAGTAAAATTAGCGATTAACACATCTTATGATGTGTTTTTTATTTTTATAAAAAAGGAAGTGCATAAATAATGGCAGAAAAAAATTTCGCTATAAAAGATGTAATTGACTTAAAATTAACACCTAAAACTGGTGACCAAACTAAGGTCATAAACATAAATTATTTAAATGAATGTCAATTAACATTAGATTCAGAAGCTTTATATGCTTTAAAAAAAGGTAACAACTGTATCGCCTTTTCAGGAACAAGAACAGGGACATTAGCTATGACAGCACAAGTTATAGGTATGGACTTTTTAGCTATGATATTAGGTGGTACTTATGATTCTACAAATAAAAAAATAGAAGTTACAGGAGATGTTCCTTCTGTTGGATATACTGGTGAAGGTACATTCAGAATAGTAGAAGAAGGACAAACAGAAGTTGTTAAAGATATAAAATTCTATTCATTAAAAGCTCAACCAAGTGCAGATATGACTTTATCAGCAACAGAAGTTGCAGACTTTACTTTAAACTTAGATATCCTAGTAGATGAAAATAATAAAATTATGGATATTACTGTACCTGCCTCTAACCCAAGTGGCGGAGAATAAACTTTTAAATTGAAAATTAAAAAGAAGTAAAACACCCCTAGTCTTTATTGGCTAGGGCATTTATTTTTTTATCTATTTTTAATAATTGTTTGTTTTCTAATGTTTTTATGTTATAATTAATATAAAGATGTTAGAAAGGGGACGATTTCATGATAAAAGCTTTATTATTGTTATTTGGAATACTTGCAGTATTATTTATAATTGCCATAAAACAAGGACAGAAAGACCATGAGGTGTTTCAAAAACAATTAAAAGATAATCACATCAATGAGAAAGACATAAAGATTCTCTTATGCAAAGGACAAAAAAATTCAATCATTTATACAAATGATAAGAAATTGTATATCATAATGCAAAATAGGGAAGTAATTCAAATAGAACCTAAAGACATTTTGAAAATCGAAATCAAAAAACATGGCAATGGAGATGTTAAGACTAAGATTCCTATATATAATTCTGATGGGATTTGTTTAGGAAAATTAATTGGTGTTTCAATAAGCATTATAACAGAAGACATGACATATGGAGCATCTCAATTTCATATAGGTAATCTTTATGAAGAATATGAAAAAATGGCTAGATTAAAAGCTATATTAGAAAAAGAGATAAGAGAAGTAGGTTAAATCCTACTTCTTTTTTTAATGTAAAGGAGAGAAAAAATATGGAAAAAATTAAAGTTCAAAGTTTATTAAAGAAAGAAATAAGAGCCGTAATACCTTACAGAGATGAAGAAGGTAGCGAACAAAAGATAATTATTAAGAATCCTAGTGAAACCCTTAAAAGACAAACTTTAAAGGATTTTGCAGATGGAAGAAATGAAGATGAAATATTAGGTTTTTTATTTTCACAACTTACAAATATAGAATTAAATTTATCTTTAGAAGAGCTTAAAACAATGGACCTTTCATATGAGCTAGAATGTGTATTTTATCATATGACATGTATATTAAATGAAATAATAGCGACAGTTCGTATGGAAACAGATTTAGCTTTAAGAATGGAATCAAATAAACAATTAGCAGATAATGTAGATAAAGTATTAGATAAAAAAATGAATTAGGTGATTTTATTGAAATTCACTTCATTAACTCAATTAAAAAATTATGTAGAAAAAGCTCAAAAACAATCTATGGAAGTCTTAAATCAAAACTTAGAAACAGAGGCCAAAAAGATAACTCTATCAGAGTTAGGAAGAAGTTCTTCTAAGACAAAAACAGGCAATATTTATGAACCTACTGGAGCAATAATAGATTGTATCAAAGGGCAAGTTAATGGTTTATCATTAACTCTTGTATGGGGAGATACTGGAGATTGGTTCTCTATTCTTGATAAAAGTCATGGACATTTCTATGCACCTGCGGCTTTAGAGGAAGGTACAGTATGGGCAGAAGGGACAAAAATACATCCTTACAGTCCTGTATTTAAACCTGCTACTGATTTCGTAGATAAAACAGAGGAATGGAGAAACAATGAATTACCTAACGTATTCGTTCAGTTTATGAGAGGTAAAGGAATGAATATCAAGAGAGTTTAGAGGAGGTGAGAAATTATGTCAGAAGAATTTATACTAACCACTAAATTAGAGTTAGATGACAAAACTGCAAAAGAGCAGTTGGAAAAACTTCAAGAATCTGCAAAGAAAGAACCTTTAAAACTTAAAGTTGATGTTGAAGATTTTGAAACAAAACTAAAGACAGTTTCTGATTTGTTAGATAAACTTGAAAAACAAATGAAAGACGGAATTAAATTTGACAAAAGTGTTATAAGTGATTTTGAAAGTCTTGCTAAAAATCTTAAAACAATTTCTGATTCATTAGAAAATGTTAAATCTAAAATGAAAAACTTAGATTCAGATAGTGGGACAAAAAAAGTAGCATCGAATCAAACAGAATTAATTTCTAAGTACAAGTCATTGGCAAGTGCTTTGGATTCCATTCAAAAGAAAATGAAGTCAGGCATGAGTGCAGATTCATTTCAAAAGGCAGCCGAAGAAGCTAAACAACTTCAAGCAAACATGGATGCCTTATCTACACAAATGGACGAAACAAGCAAAAAGAAAATTGCCCTATATGATTTTAAAAGAAGTCAACAAGAGATAGTAACTTTAGTAAATACTATGAAACAAATGGACGACAAAATAACTGAAATTGAGTCCAAAACAAAAGGTATTACTTTCAGGGGGAATACAAGTCAGCTTTCTACCATAATGACTGAAATAAATACATTGAAGAGTAAGGTTACAGGAGATTGGCATTTAAATCTTGATGTTTCAAATGACTTAAATAGATTAAAAGAATTAGGCACTCAAGTAGATAATTTAAGAAAAGTCGAAACTTTAAAAGAAAGTTTTGATAAAATAAAACAATCTATTAAAGATGGGTTGGGAGATAGTGCAATAGTAGACCTTGAAAATAAATTAAATCAATTATCTCAAACTGCATTAGAATTAGACGGAAGTTTTGAAGTAGCTTTTAATTCTTTAAAAAGTGAATTATCTGAATCAGAAACTAAAGCAAATGAATTTATAAGTCAAATGAAAAAGGCAGATAGCCTTGAACAAACAAATCTTATAAATCAATATAAAATGCTTAATTCTGAAATAGAAAAACTTAAAAGTAAAATGCAAAACACTAATATGTCTTCTGAAACATATACTATTTTAGATGAAAAACTAAAGAATTTAATAACTGATTTAAATAATGTCGAACAGAAAATAGCAGATGTCAATAAACAAAAAATAGATTTATCCTCTAAAAATGACAAAGCGACATTAGAAAAAAGTATCTCTAATTTAATTGAATTAGATGAAAAGGTAACTAAAGTAAAATCTAATTTAGGAAATCTTAGAGTTACTGTAACTAATCAGGTAGCAATAGATAAATTAAAAACTAAATTAGATGAAATAAATAATAGAAAAGCTCTTAACATGGATTTTAAAGCAGATATGCCCCAGTTAGAGAAAATAGATACTGCTATAAAAAATCTTAGAGATGTAGATAATTTATCAGACAAATTTGACAAATTAGAAAATTCAATCAGAAGTGCATTTGGAGATGTAAAAGCAAATGAACTTAGAAATAGGTTAAATCAATTAGGAACAGCAGCATCTGTTTTAAAAGAAGATTTCAGAAGTACTTTTGAATCACTAAAAGCAGAAATAGACTCAACAGCAGCTAAGGCAAGCACAATCGAGGCTAGTCTAAGAAAGGTAACTACACAAGAAACTGCTTTCATTAGGCTTAAAGAGGCTATTAGAACGGCATTTGGAGATGCGGAAGTAAATAGATTACAAACTGCATTAGACGAACTTAGAACTAAAGCTCAAAATATGGATGCAACATTTGACACTTCATTAGATGGATTTAAGACAGATTTAGCAGAGGTTGGAAGTAAGGCTAATACAATAGTTGGACAGTTAAAGAAATTCAATACTCTTCAAGGTACATTTAATACACTTAAAGAAGATATCGAAAAGGCTTTTGGTACAGGAACTGTTAATGAATTTATAACTAAATTAAATCAAGTTGAAGCAGAGGCAAGACAAGTTGGTGGTTCTTTTGAAACTATGTATACAGAAGCGAACTCTCAACTTAGAAGATTCCAAAGCCAAATGAATAGAACTAATTCAACAATAAGAGTCAGTAATCGTTTTTGGTCTGATTTTTCTGGTTCAATTAGAGCTTTCTCACTTGGAAATGTCTTAGGGAATGCCCTTACAACTTCTATATATAAAATTAAAGATGTTTATTCTGATTTAGATGCAGCAATCACAGACATGAAAAAAGTTGCAGACATAAAAGATATAAACACCATAGATAAATTAGGACAAATACAAGACAAAGCAGAAGAAATAAGTAAATCTGTTGGTATGAGTACGGCAGATACTATCGAAGGTATCGCAAGTGCATTACAAGCAGGTATAGGCTCTATGGAAAAATCTATGCAGGTTGCTAAAAATGCAATGATGTTAGCAAATGTAGGGGATATGAGCCAAGACGAGGCATCTAAAGGATTAAATACAATAGTAAACTCATTTAACTTAGAGCCACTTAAAGAATATAAAGTCCAAGTAGGAGATACTGTTAAAACTACTACTGAACTTAGCGATGCTATGGATAAATTGAATTATGCATCGAATACACAGGCAATAGATATGCAAAGCTTAGTACAAGCCTTCCAAGGTGGGGGTGCAGTTTTATCTAACTATGGTGTTGAAATAGGAGATGCTACTGCAATGATTACTGCTGCCAATACATCATTACAAAATGGTAGCCGTGTCGGTAATGGTATGAAATCTATTGCAATAAATTTACAAGGTCTTAAAACTAATGCCAAAGAAGGGACAATGGAACTTAATAAAACGGCAAAAGGTTTAAGAGAAATTGCAGGTATAGATGTATATTCTGACAAACAAAAGGGAGAAGTAAAAGGATTCGTTGAATTACTAGATGAAGTAAAAGGAAAATGGGGCGACCTAAAGGAAGACGAACAATTAGCTTTATCAGAAGCGATAGCAGGTGAAATATTTGCCCACTCAACTCAACTACCTCTGAAGAGTTGAGAGAGAAACGAGGAAGAAAACGGAAAGGCTTAACTGCTAATCCGAATGGAAGTTGGGAAACCTAGAGATATAGTGATATATTTCGATAGTTTTAAAAGACTAGACACATGCAACGCATAGAGATTGAAACTGTTATACAGAATATAATATCTCCAAGAGTCCTCGTTGCTTAGAGGTTTAAGTTATGAGTACAAAAGATATGCTAGACTGGGTTGGAATTGACCAACCGATAAGATAAGATTGGCTATTTTATCAAATGAGGGAAACCTCCAGAGATGAAGATAAAAAACTTCATGTTAATAACAATCGAAACAGCAAGCCACAGTTTTTCAAGCTTTAATGCAAAACTATGATAAATTCATGGAACTAAGAGAAGAATTTGCAAATGGAGACCAATTTGGCTCTGCCGAACAAGAGAAACAATATTCTCCGTATGTACAGAAATGTGCATAGGACACATATTTAATTGCAGGTACAACCTAAGAGCCTTACACCACAATATTGGAGAAATCACAATATGAAGGGACGAAAGTAGAAACAACGTAAGGATAAGTATAAGGTTAAATCCTAAGTGCTTGGATATAATTAAAGTAATTATTATATCACAATGGAAGTTCATGCAGGTAAGATTCTCTATTGTAAAATACAATGAGAACAAACTTCAACGACTATCCCAGGGGATGTTAAATCACATCAATAGGAGTACGGCTCAAGCGAGTGGGTGAGAACCCCTTAAATGGAAAAGGTATGCCCTTAACACATAATGGTGAAGGTGAAGAAATAGTCTGGACACTTATTGAAAGATAAGGAAGTTCATAAGAGAACTGTATAGATGTAGCGAGTCTATATGAACATAACGAATGAAAGATATGTAAATTCTTTAGCTGGTAAATTAAACGAATTGAAAACAATTTGGACAGATGTCTTTACAACTATTCTTAGTGGAGAATCACTAAAGAGTGGAGTAGATGTATTAATTGTTATATCTGAAAAGATACAAAGCTTAGTAAATTGGATGAACAAAATGGGTTCAACTGTTCCTACTATATTAGCAGTAGTTTCTGCTTTTAAGTCATTAAGTAAAGTATGGGGAGCTAGTGTTAATATTGAAAATGTAGGCGGAGTTCAGACAAGACAATTAAGTTATTACACTGGATTAAGTACCAAAATGGGTGCTTTAAGGCAAGCAATGAGTGGACAAGTCGGAATAATGAATAAATTGAGAGCCTCTTTCGGTTTAGTTAGTGGAGCAGCTCAACAATTTATGTTAAAAGAAAGACTTCTACAAACTGCAAGTGGACTTCTACAAGGAGCTTTAATTGGATTAGCTATGTATGCTTTAAGTAAGTTAATTCAAAAGTTAATAGAAGCTAAAAACAAACTTAAAGATACTCACGATGAAATAAAAAGTGCATTAGAAACTACTCAAAGTGAAACTAGTGGTTTAAGACAAAATGTTAAATCACTTAGTAGTATTGCAAAAGAGTATGATAAATTAGCAGGCAAGACTAAATTAAGTTCCGATGAATTAGAAAGATTCAATGAATTAAAACAACAGGTTGCAGACATGTTCCCTGATTTAGTGAGTTCTTATGACGAGAATCAGAACCCCATTTTAGCACTTACTGGTAGTTTAGAAGACTACAAAAAAGAATTACAAGAAACAATAAAAGAACAAGAAAGATTAACAAAAACTCAAGAAAATGCATTAGGAAATGCAGGGACTGCTAGAGCAAATGAAATCAAAAATGGTTGGACTTATTCTGCTCCAAAATTAGACAAAATGAATAGTGCGATAAGTGGACTTAAATCTGCTTTTGGTGAAAGTACTGACATGAAAACAGGTTTAGATAACTATGTAAAATTCCTAACTGAAAGAAATAAAGCAGCAGATGAATATAATAAAGAATTAGCAGATAAAAATAAAGAGTTATTAGAGATAGATAAAGAAGTCCAACAAGAGGTTATAAATAAACTTTCTGATAGTTTTTATTCTCAAAATTATGATAAACTTAGTGACCAAGCTAAGGCAAGTATGCAAAACTTAGTTAATAATTTTAACTGGGTAAGCAATCCTGTTTTAGATGAAACAGGTAAAAATAAATTCATAAGTGCATTTGATGACATTAGTGAGGCAATGAAAGGTCAAGGTAATGTTATTAATGACTGGAATGAAAAGATAAGAAAAGCTCAAAGCGCTTATCAACAAACAGGAGATTTGGAATCTTATAAAAATGCAATAAAAGGCGTTGCAGATGAATTAGCTAAAGTAACTAATATCAGTTCAGAAGACTGGGTTATAGGATTAACTCCTGAGTTTAATGGTAGTTTAGAAGGAGATAAAGCAGCTTTAAACGAATTCCTTAAAAATTATGGAGTTTCACTTCAAGACTATATAGATAGCGAATCTTCCTCATATGATTTTACTGTTAAATTAAAAGCACAATGGGATGCGGATAATCAATTATTAAGTGACTTAGCTTCATTCCAAGGAGATAAAGATGCATCTATAGATTTCTTAATTAATATGAGAGACGGTGGGGGATTTGACAAATTATCTCCACAAGTTCAATCAATATTAAAAGGAACTTTAGATGACGGGAAAAATGTTTCAGAACAAGAGTTGCAAATCGCTTTATCATTAGTTACAAAAGTAGCTAGTGAAGGGGAATTTGATGCTACAAATTCTGATATTTTAAGAAAAGCTTTAAATGGGCAACTTACAGATGATGAAATAGCAAATCTTAAAGTTGGATTGCAACTTAATGGAGAAACTGTTTTATCTCAAGATATGTTAAGACAGTTAAACGACTGGAATAAAGGCAAAGGAGTCCAATGGGATGTTAAGGTCGACCCAAAAGTTAGCAATAAAGAAGAAGTTAAGAAATCAATAGAAAATCAATTATCTGAATTTAGTTCATTAAATGATAGAAAAGAAGTTAAGCAGTTATTCATTGAAGGAAAAGTCAAAGGCTTAGAAAATATGAAATTATTTGAGGAAATAATAAAATTACTTCCTACAAATAGAGAAAATACTATTGACTTTTTAGTTGAAAACCACGGAGATATAGACGGAATGTCTCTTAAAGAATTTGTTGATTGGTTTAATAAACAACCAGATGAATTTAAAAAGAAATATGGTATTGATGTAGATGATGACGGAAAACTTAATGTAAGCAAAGAAAAGATAGACAAAGTTACTGAATCAACTGAAAAACTTGGAAAAGCCGCAGAAGAAACAAGTAAAAAGGATATTGATGTAAAAGTCAATAAGGGAGAATTAGAAGGTTCTGTTGAAGACTATAAAGAATTAATTAAATATTCTACTAAACTTAAAGATGGGGAATATAAAATATCTTTTGTAACAGATACTAAAGATGCCCTAGATAATTTAGATACACTAACAAAAAGTGTTAATAACCTTTCTAAAGCCTTCCAAGACATGCCTAGTAAAACAATTCGTATAGAAACTGCACAAGCGTCTAAGAATGTCACAGGACTTAGAAATAATGTTAAAAGATATCTTAGCTCTGTTAAGAAATCACCTAAAACAACATTCAAGACTGAAACTGCACAGGCATCTAAAAACGTTACGGGTCTTAAAAGAAATATTTCAGATTATGTTAAAAGATATCATAAAACATTTACTACTAGATTTAATGCAATTACGGCTTTGGCATCTAAAAATGTTACAGGGCTTAAAAATAATTTAGCAGATTATGTATCTAAATATGCAGGAAAAACATTTACTACAACTTTAAAAGTAAATAGACAAAGTAGTGGTGGTAGCGGAAGTAGTTCTAGTGGAGGTTCTGCTTATGGACCAATGTCTATGGATGAAACAACAAATCAAACTCCAGCTGTATTTTCTACATTTTCAAATCCAGGAATCTCGTTATTATCAGCTCCAACCATAGGAGATGAAACAGCTAGTGGTATTTCTACATATGCAGATACACTTGCAACTACTTCGAAAGCAATCTCTAAAGTTAGTATGAAATCAAAAAGTACTAGATTAGACCTTGGAGAAATAGGAGTTAATACAACCATTCCTACAAAAATAAATACATCTGTGAAGAACATATTAGATTCTATTGAATATGGAGTAGAATTATTCCAAGAACTTGAAAATAGAATCACTAAAGTAAATAATAAATTAACTTTATTAGATACTAAAATGGAAAGAGCCGTTGGAACTAAAAAGATAGAATATCTTGAAAAACAAAATGCATTATATGAAGAACAACAAAAACTTCAATCAGAGCTTTATGATAATCTATATAGAGAAAAAGAAGTTCTTAGAGAGAATCTAAAAGACTATGGTTTTAAATTTGATGCACAAGGTAATTTAAGAGCATATGAAGAAACTATGCTTAAAATGGAAAGAAGAGCAAAAGAATTAGAAGATGCGGCAAAAAAAGCATCTGATAAAGCATCAAATTATGAAACTAAAAGTAGTAGTGTTGATAGTGATAAATATGATACTAGTAGCAAGAAATTAACTAAAAAACAAAAAGAAAAAATAAAAGAAGCTAAGAAACAAGCTAAGAGACAAGCAAAAGCAGAATCTGAAACTAGTAAAAAAACTAAAAAGTCATTAGAAAAACAAGCAGATGCAGCTCAAAAAGCATCTGATGAATATTCTGAAAAATTAGACAAAGTTAAGAATCTTACACAAGAATATTTAGATTTACATAATGATAAAATATTTGAGGCTAGTAATGAATGGGAAGAACTTAATAATAAGATTGCAGAAAATAATGATGAAATAGAAAAATTAGTTCGTGAAAATAAGCTTTATATGTATAAAAATAGCATAACAGAGATTGATACTCAATTGGATATATTAGGAGATAAATATGATTTATTGAGTACAAAAATGCAACATGCTTTCGGAAATGAAAAATTAAAATTATATAATCAACAAATAGATTTACTTAAACAACAACAAGACAAACAACAACAACTCATAGATAACTATGATAAAATGATTAAAGTATATAAAGAAGATTTAGGAAAATATGGATTTGAATTTGATTCAGATAATAATATTACAAATCAAAAAGATGCCTTAGATGCATTACAAAATAGTGAGGATTTAGAAAAAGTTACTGATTTAATGGAAGAGTTTATAGATATTCAAACAGGGAAACTTCCTGATGCTCGTAAAGAATGGGAAGAACTTGGAAATACAATTAAGGATATTTATGACGACAAATTAGATATAACAAAAGATATTGAAGATGAAATAACAAAAATCTATAAAGACCAAATCGAAAAACGAAAAGACGAAATTAAGAAACAGTCAGATGCAGAAGTTGAAGCGATAAATAAGGTTAAAGAAGCTTATGAAAATCAAAAGAAAACTAATTCATATGAAGAAGATTTAAAGAAACAACAAGATAAAATTGCAGAAATAAATAAAAACATAGATAGATATAGTAAAGATAATAGTCTTAGTGCAAAAGCGAAAGTTAGTGAACTTTTAGATGACTTAAAAGATGAACAAAAGAGTTTAGATGACATTATAAACAATAGAAAAGATGAATTGGTTTCTGACTTATTTGATAAACAAATTGAAAGAATCCAAGATGAATCTGAAAAAGCTCAAACTAAATTAGATGAAGAATGGACAGATAGTAAAATTGCAGATATGGTTGCTCAAGCTCTTAATACAGGTTTATTTACATCTATCAATGGAGAAGTTAATGATTTACAAAATACTATGCTAGAGTTTGCAGAAAGCTCTGGAGATGCGATTGGAATCATGGCAGACAAAGTTAAAACAGAACTTGTTGGAAATCTTCAAGCAGCTATGGATATCATGAAAGAATATCCAGATATTTTAAACGGATTAGGATTGACTGATTACGGCAAAGGAGCTTCCTTAAATGCAGATAAATTAACTCAAGTTACTAATAAAACATTAAATGTAGGAGATATTGAAATTAAGGTTACTGGAACAGGCAATCCAACTGAAATAGCAACAGAAGTTAAGAAACAAATTGAAAATTGTTTTGATGACCTTATCAGTAGAGTTTAGAGAGGGTTTAAATCCTCTCTTGACTTCTTATTCATACATAATTATAAAACCTCTTAGAATTGAATAGAGAACCTATAATGAATAGTGTTTTGAAAGGAGAACTTTTAAATAAATAAAAATGTAGACAAATATACTTATTTGTGATATAATGTGTTTATAAAGAAAGGAGAATCAATATGAACACAACAAATATCACAAATTATAAGCCAAAAGATTTTGCTGAACTATTAGGAGTTTCAGTAAAAACATTGCAACGTTGGGATAGGGAAAATATTTTAAAAGCAAATCGTACTCCAACAAATAGAAGATATTACACTTACGACCAATATCTACAATTTAAAGGGATAAAAATAGAAAATAATATAAGAGATGTGGTTATTTATGCAAGAGTTTCAACAAGAAATCAAAAAGATGATTTACATAATCAAGTAGAATTTTTAAAACAGTTTTGTAATTCAAAAGGCATAATTGTAAATCAGTGTATTGAAGATTTTGGTAGTGGACTTAATTATAATCGTAAAAAATGGAATAAATTACTTGAAGAAGTTATGGAAAATAAGATAAAAACAATAATAATTTCAAATAAAGATAGATTTATACGTTTTGGATATAATTGGTTTGAGAAATTTTGCGAAAAATTTAATACAAAAATAATTATTGTAAATAATGAAACTCTTTCTCCAAATGAAGAGTTGGTTCAAGATATTATATCAATCTTACATGTATTTAGTTGTAGACTATATGGCTTAAGAAAATATAAAAAACAAATACAGGAGGACGAAGAAATTGCTAAAGAGTTATAAAACGGAAATAAATCCAACAACAAAACAAATACAAAAAATCAATAAAACAATTGGAACTTGTAGATTTATTTATAATTTTTACCTTACTCACAACAAAGGACTTTATGATAATGGCGAAAAATTTATGACAGCTAAAGATTTTAGTATTTGGATGAATAATGAGTTTATTCCTAATAATCCTGAATATTTATGGATTAAAGAAGTCAGTTCAAAATCAATTAAAAAATCTATGGAAAATGCAAATACTGCTTTTGTTCGTTTTTTCAAAAAACAAAGTGGGTTTCCTAAATTTAAAAAGAAAAACAAATCTAATGTAAAAATGTATTTTGTGAAAAATAATCCAAAGGATTGTATTTGTGAAAGGCATAGAATAAAAATTCCTACTTTAGGATGGATTAAATTAAAAGAAAAGGGATATATTCCCACAACAAAACAAGGATATACAATCAAGAGTGGAACAATTTCGTATAAAGCAGGAAGATATTATGTATCAGTTCTAATAGATGTACCCAACGCTAAAAAATTACAATTAAATGATTTTGGATTAGGGATTGATTTAGGTGTTAAGAATTTTGCAGTTATAAGTAATGGCATTACAAAGAAAAATATAAATAAAAGCAAAAAAATAAGAAAATTAGAAAAACAATTAAAAAGAGAACAACATTGTCTATCGAGAAAATACGAAGACTTTAAAAAATATAATAAAAAGAAAGGAGTAGCCACTAGGCAAAATATCCAAAAACAAGTCTTGAGGATACAAAAACTTCATTATAGAATAGATAATATTCGTACTGATTATATTAACAAGTGTGTAAATGAGATAGTGAAAACCAAACCATCTTATATTACAATTGAAGATTTAAATGTATCTAGTATGATGAAAAACAAGTATCTTTCAAAGGCAGTAGCTTCGCAAAAATTCTATGAATTTAGAACAAAATTAGAAGCAAAATGTAAAGAGATAGGAATTGAATTAAGAATTGTAGACAGATGGTATCCGTCAAGTAAATTATGTCATGAGTGTGGTTATATCAAGAAAGATTTAAAACTTTCTGATAGAGAATTCGTTTGTGAATGTGGTTATCATGTTGATAGAGACTATAATGCAAGTCTTAATTTAAGAGATGCAAAAACTTACAAAATAGCATAAAAAGCAATTGTAAGTATGTACCGATGGCTAGTCGGGAATTTACGACTGTGGACTATACTAGAACTTGTTAGTAGCGAATTACTTGTAATCGCCAAAGCATATAGAATGAAACAGTAAGAAATGTTTGTGAAAACTTTCAATATCTCGATATGGGTATATTTGTCCATATTTTGAGTGGCAGTTGTGAGATATGTTTATAGAGCCTTATTTTAAACGGAAAGGTAAATCTTGTAAGGATTATTTTTTAAGTATAGTTTCAACTAGTTCTTTAGATGTATTAAATGAAATAGGAGTTTCTTATGTAAAAAATGTAACGATGGAAGATAGTTTAGGATTTCCTCAATTTACAGAAACAAATGAAGAACCAGATGATATTGTTTTGGAATTGTGTTTAGAAAAAGATAATATTCCACTTGTATGGACAAATTCAATTTATAACGAAGTAGCGACATGGCTTATAAGTGATTCTTTTGAAAGATTTGAACCATATGATAACTTAGATTATTTTTATTATTTTAAATGTACTAAAATAGTTAAAAAGTTTGATTTCAAAAGACGAGGAGTAATAGAAGTTACTTTTAAACCAATGGTTAATTATGCTTTTAAATATGTAGAAATAGAGAAAAGAGTTAAAGGAAAAGAATTTATAGATATTTATAACGAATCAGATTCTGAATATGAGCCTGTAATTGTAGTTGAAAATTTTGGAACGAAAAAGACATTAAATAAAATAAATAATTTAGAACTAATAGGATTAGAAGAACATGAAGTGGCTACAATAGATAATTATATGCTTACTGTTCAAAATCAGAATAATGAAAATATTATAAGCAAATGTAATAGAGAATGGATTGTATTAAATAAGAAAGAAAATCAATTAGTAATAGAAGGAAATTGTAAAGTAAGGATAATATGTGAATTTCCTAGTATAATATAGTGGTGATGATATGGATATAATTGTTAAAGAATTAAAACCCATAAATGAGATTTTACTTGAAAAACTTAACGGAGAAGTCATAGGACAAATCCCTGTAAAATTCGTTAGTAATCAATCAAGAAATTTTGACGATATAGATTCTTTGGAATTTGAAATACCTAGATTTATACCTTCACAAATTGGGAAAATTTCAAAGGAAAATCCTTTATATTTTGAACTTATGACAGAAAGAGTTATATCAATAGATGATGAAAAATTCATTATAAAAAAGGTTAAAACAGATGATGATAAAGAAATAAAAACAGTAACTGTTTATGGTTATGAAAAAAAACTAGAGAAAAACAATTTTGTCATGTCCAATATGGGATTGTCATTATTAGATAAAAATGAAAATGATGAAGTAGAATCTTTTGATGAATGGTTATATAAAGATACAGGATGGCATATAGGCTATGTAGACGATAGTGTTCGTTATATGGAAAATGGACAGCCTAAAGTAAGAATACAAGAAGATACTAAAGCCGCATACTATTCTTTTATTACAGATACAATCCAGGAACAATTTTGTTGTGTTCCAATATTTGATAGAAAAAATAAACTTGTAAATTTATTTGATATGGATTCATTTGGAGATAATTTACAACTTATATTATCAAGAGATAATTATATTAAATCAAAAGAAGTTACAGATGATTCTACTGACATAGTGACAAGACTTACCTTAGAGGGTAATGATGAAAAATGTATTGTTTCAGAAGTAAATCCAACTGGATTTGATTATATAGAAGATTACTCTTATTTTATGGAAATAGGAGAAATGAGTGAAGAATTAAATAGTGCTCTGATTAAATTTGAACAACTTACAATAGAAAGAACAAAAACATGGAAAGATAAAACAGCAAAAAGAGAAACTGTCAGAACAGAGCTTTCTAATAAACAAGCTAATGAAAACATCTTATTAGCACAAATAGAACAATATGAAAATATTATAAAAGCATATGAAGATTTAGAAACAGAAACAGAGACTTATGATTTTACCTCTTATGAAAATCAGATACAAATACTTAAAGATGAACAGGCTCAATTATCAGTAGAAATAGCTCAATTAGAACTAGAATACAGTAATCTATCTAATGACATAGATAAATTAAATATACTTTTAAGAAGAGAAACTTCTACAGATGAAAAAGGAAATTTATTATTTACACAAGATTTGTTAAATGAATTAAAAGAGTATGTCTATTGTGATACTTATTCAGATGATTCATTTATTGATGCAAATGAACTTATAAAAACAGGTAGACAACAATTAAAGCTCAAAAGCCGTCCTACAACAGAATTTACAATTGATTCAATAGATTTCACAAATAGATTAATAGAGAATAGATTTAGAAGAAATTGGAATGGAAGAATAGGATTAGGAGATATAGTTGCCTTATATGATAAAGAAACAAAAGTTGAAACTTATTTATATTTAGTTGGTTGGCAAAAAAACTATAAAGATAATTCATTAAGTTTAACTTTTTCAAATAAGAAAACAAATAAAGATAGCTCTAAGCTTATTTCAGATGTTTTAAGAGAGGCAAAGAATAATAAAAAAATTATAAATACAAATAAATGGTTATGGAATAATCAAAAATACAATAAAGTAAGTACAGATTTAATTTCAGATATAGATTTAGATGTGGCAAAAAATCCCCCAGAACTTACGGATACAAAATACATTAGAAGTATTACATTAGATAAAACAGAATTAAATTTAGATTCAGATGAATCTTATACTCTTACTGCGACAATAGTCCCTCCAAATCCTGAACTTGATGAAGTATTTTGGATGTCTAGTAATGAAAGAGTTGCCATTGTCGAAGGAGGAAAAGTAACAGGCTTAGATTATGGAAAATGTGTTATAAGTGCTGTTTCAAAAGAATTTAATAAGTCTGCCTCATGTATTGTTACTGTTGGAGATTATGACGAAACTAAAGATGTTCAAGTTACTGGAATAAGATTAGATACAAAAGATTTACTATTAGATAAAAATGAAACTCGTTATCTTGTGGCAAGTGTTGTTCCTACAAATGCCACAAATCAAAACTTATCTTATTATTCAACAGATACTAAGATAGCCACAGTCAGCTCGGAAGGACTTGTTACAGGAGTTTCAAATGGAACTTGTAAAATAAATGTTGTTTCAACTGAAAATACAAAAATAGTAGCTAGCTGTTTAGTTGTTGTAACTCAAAAGGAAGTTTCTTTAAAATACGAGAACATAAAAGGCTCTCTTCTTATTGGAGACGATAGAATAGAACACATGAAAGAAAGTCATTTCTTAGATGATTTAAGTGTATATGCCAAAAGTAAAATTAATGCAAATTACTTTTCTGAACACAATATTATAGATACATTCCCTTCTAACCCAACTTGTGTTCTCACAATGCTAGGAATAAATGATTTAACAAGTTTAGGAATTTTATATTATAAATCTTTATTAGATAAATTGCTTATTAAATATCCTTCTAAAGACATTATAGTCATAAAAGAATTGCCTGTCGCAATAACTTATAAAAATGATATATATGACTATATTACAACCAATTCAAATATAGTTAATTTTAATGACGAAATTGAAAAATATTGTACTGAAAAATCAATTAAAACAGTTAATGTTTCAGCAGGATTAGTAATTGATAAATTGTTAAATACTACATATTCAAGAAACGGATATTTACTTACTGAAAATGGATATAAGATTTTAAGAAATAATATAAATAGTTATGTCTTAGATGTTTTAAATAAAGTATCAGAAGAACCAAAAGACCCAATAGAAGATGATGAAAACGGTAAATTAAGTGTAATGAGACAAAAAATCGTAGCTAGAGCAGAAGAAATTGTCCAGTTATGTATTGATGGTAAGGCTTGGTATTCTCAATACAATAGAACTGTCGACTATAATAAAAAACAAGTTATCAAAAGTTCTTATGAAACTATTCGTTCTCAAAAGAAAAAGAAAACATATAAACAACCAGGAGTTGGGAAATGGGGATTTGATTGTAGTTCCTTTGTAGGTTGTTGTTATCAAGCAGCAGGACTTGATTTCATGAAAGGACTATCATGTGCTGGAGGAACAATTCAAGATGCGGCTAAGGAACATAATGCTAAAGCTTGGAGATATGTAGATACAAAATTTGAAAATGCATTACCTGGAGATATTGTTATGTTTGCAAATGACGATGTTAAATTAACAAAGAATAATATGTTTACCTGTGATACTCACCATACTGCTATATATATGGGAGATGGGTATATTGCAGAAGCAATAGGGTATTCATCAGGAATTCAAAAAAGAAAAAGAAAGACAAATTCTCAATGGTTTTTCTTTAGATTAGAAGAATTAATTAAAGCAGATAAAAAGATAAGTGATATTCCAAGCGATGATACAAAAGGGGATTCTAAAGAACAATATAAGAATTGTTTTAATGAAACAGGAACAATTGATGGCAAGAGTTATATTTATAGATTCCAAAATGCAAGATGTACGAGTTATGGTGGAGACGGTTCTAGTGGTTGTAGTATTCCATTAAGCCTCGGAAAAACTTGTGGAATGCTAAATGTTCCTTACGGTACGAAAGTATATGTACCAAAATTAAAAGGGAAAAAAATTGTCGATGGACATGGAAAATCTGTAACTTGTAACGGAATATTTACAGTCAACGATTGTGGGGTTGGAATGTCAGATATGGATATATATATGTCAACTTATTCTGACTCTAATGCAGAAAAGATTTTTGGAAATCCTATTAGAAGTGATATATATGTTTTATCATGGGGTTCAGGATATGGAACGAGTTGGTCATTTACTCAAAGTTATAAATGGGCATATAATCATGGAAGTTTATCGGCTTATAAAACGGCATTTAAATATTACATATCAGGAGGAGGAGTTTTAATTAACTTTACAAAATTTAAATCAGATGATAAAGATATAAGAAGCTCTAAATATTGGAGTATATTAAATTCATAATTTGTCTCCTTTTTTACAAAAATGACTATTATTATATATGAAAGGAGAAGGAATATGACAAAATACAAAAGAATTATTGAAGAAGACGAAAATGGGAATCAAAAAGTAATAGATTTTATAAAAACAAATGAAACAATAAAAGTGATTCCTAAATTAACACCAAACCAACTTGAAACAATTAATCAAAAGAGTGAGTTAAAAACAGATTGTAAAAGATTAGGTGGTTTTATACATATTAGCTATGTTAAAAATGAATTACTATTCAATGAATTAAATTTAAAACTTCCCACAATTACAAGACTTGTATATTTAGCAACATATATTGATTATAACAGTGGGGAAGAAAATGTGTTAGTAAAGCATGGTAAGAATTATAAATTAGAATATTTAACAAGAAAAGATTTAAAAACATTGTTAAAACTTAAAGATGGTACATTTAATAATTTCTTAAAGGAAACTAAAGAAAAAGATTTATTGTATTGTGTTGATAAAAAATATTATTTATCTCCAAAGTATTTTTCAAAAGGAACTTGTCCTTTTAATAGAAAAGAATATGCAAGAATATTTATTAATACGACACGAGAACTATATTTAAATTCAAAGACTTCTCAACATAAGAATTTAGCATATGTATTTCAGTTAATCCCATATTTACACTATAATACAAATGCCTTATGTAGAAACCCAAGAGAAAAAGATATTAATTTATTAGAAAAACTTTCTTTAAAAGACATTTGTGAAATGTTAGGATTAGACACCAATTCGAAATCTCTAACTACTTTTAAAAAGAAATTATTGTCTTTTAATGTTGAAAGAAATGGAAAAAATTATTATTTGTTCACTAGAGTTAATTTAGAAACAAGAGATGGGCAAAAGGATTTCTTTGTAGTTAATCCTGATGTAATTTGGAAAGGGAAAAATTTAAGTATAAAAGAAGAAATGTTCTTAAAATTATTAACTTAAATTCAATACAAGGGGTTTTTTATAAAAAAATAGCCTTATATGAGGGGTTTTTTAGACTATTTAAAACATTATTTTAGATATAAAATTCTTACCTATAATAACAAGTCTACCCCCTTCAACTCCTATGAATATGTACGGAGGGGGTAGACCTATTTACACAAACTTAAAGGAGGCTTAATATGGCTCTGTTAGATAATATTCCCAATATGGGATTTATATATATACAAAATTTAGTCATTACATATGATAATAAAGCTTATGTAATAAATAATATCTATACAGATAAAAAATATATTTATTGGGATTTATCAAATCCTTCAAATTTATTCTGTACAGATACAAGACAAATCAAAGAAAAATTATTTTTTATAATTAAAAACAATAGCGGAAATGCTATAAAAATAAACCCAGAAGAAATTACTTTAACTTTCGATGGATATAATTCAAAAGTTATTACAAAAAAGATTCAACTTCTTAACAATAAAAATGAGGCATATCAACAAAAGCTTACAGAAATAACTACTAAAACTCAAGAACTTTCAGATGAATATAAACAAGACAAAAGTTTTTCAGAGATAAAAGAAGAATTAAACACTTTAATTATAAATTATAATTCTCAGCTTATTACATTAAATAATACATTAGATACATATGTTGAAGATAATAAGCTTATAGATTCTGAAAAAACAGACATAAATGCCAAAACAACAGATATAGAAACCCAATCAACCAGAGTGTTAGCTTGTGCAGATGCTTTGGCAGACTTAGTGTGCACAGAAGATAATATAGATAAAGACGAAGATGGAATCATAGCCGTTTCTCAATATAGAACAGTTTTAGAACAACTTGTTGCACAATTAGTTACAAATATCAATGATTTAGTCTTATCTAAAAATGAAGATGTAACTCCTTCTGATATTTCTATTGTAAGTATATGTATAGATGATATGCTAAATTCTCTATCTAATTTAAAAGATTCTTGCAATTCGCTGTTGTTTCTAGGTTCTGGGGGAACTATTTCAGATGAAGTTTATAACATAACTGTGAGACTGAATAATACTATCGAAAAGTTAAATGAATTACAAGAATCCGTCTTGAATGATTCAGATAATGAAAAACAAGATGTTCATTATTATTTTAATTCTATAAAATCAACAATAAATAAAATAATAACAATAACAAATGAAGTTAGAAGAAATAGTGGAGTAGTTACAAATGCACAATATTCAAGCTTAAGAAGTTATAATGTCAGCTTAAAAGAATATACAGATAAAGTTACAGGAATTTATCAGTCATATTATTCAAATAAGAATACAACGGAAACCATAAAAAAAGACCTTAAAGTAGCTTATGAAAATTTTATCGCAAGATATAATGATTTTGCAGATGTTATAATAAATAGACTTAAAGACTTAGAATTAGATTCTAGTGATGGAAATAGACTTACTTATACCCTTACAGAATTTAGAAGTGCTTGTAATGTTCTTGATTCAAAACTTGTCAGTTGTATAAATCAAATCAGTAATACAACAAATGAAACCGCCCTTAAGCAAATCAAAGAAGACCTTCAAAAACAAGTAGATGACTTAAAAACCAAATATGAATCACTAAATAAAAAATATGAAACATTAAATAATAATTACACTACTCTGTCTAATGAATACAAAGCATTGGCAGAAAGAGTAAGTAAATTAGAAAGTTAGGTGAAAAAATGTCTTTAGAAAAAGAATATGTTCTAACTATACAAAATAAAGAAAGCTTGTTAAGTGAACAATTATTCATTTCACAACATGAAAAAGGTATTGATATTTTATTTAAGATTATTGACAGTCCTTCTTTAAAGATTTCTAAACATAAATATATATATAGTGATATAGTTCTTATTGATATGTTTGGAAACGAAATAGTTGGGGATATAACTCCAGTTGTTGAAAACAGAGTTTTATTTACTCTGACAAATGAAATAATTGGGAATATGTCTAATTTCGGAAAATACAATGTATATATTCGACTTTATAACGATAGAGGTATTTCAACTATATTGCCCCCATTTCCTATGACATATGAAGAAAGTCCAGTCTCTGAAAAAACTTTAGCATTAGGAGAAGTTAATGCAAGTGAAGTAGATAATTGCAAAATATTTAAATTAGGAAAAGAAATTCCAATCTATAATGCAGATGGAACTTATAATTTAAAGATATGGGTAGCAGGAGATATTATAACAGATTCTAAATTAAATCAAATAGAACAAGCTATCTATGACCTTATAAACCATAAAATAGAAACAGATAAGAAATTAAAAGAATTAGACAAATCGAAAGGATATATTATTAAAGTAGGAACAGATGATTTCCCTATTGTAATTGAAGACTTAAAGAAAGGAACTTACCTAATAGAAGGAAGTATTCAAGATTTTAATGAAGGAGTTCCTTATGAATTAGAAGGTAAAAATTATTTATATGTAACTTATGCATCTGAAAAATACTTAAAAGTTGTTAGATGTTTTAATGAAGAAGTTTTTAAATTATATAAATATGATAGAACAACAAAGAAAATTATTCCTTTAGGAGAAGAAGTAAAGGTAATAACTCCTGTTGATGATGTATTAACACTTACAGAAGATAGAAATCAATTATCGACATTGTCAGCAGCAACTACTATTGCATTACCAAGTATAGAAACATTTAGTAAAATAACTTTATATTTAAATGTTCTTAGTAGCACAACTATGACATTTCCAAAAGTAATCTGGTTAAATGAACCAAACGTAGATAATGATGGTTTACTTGAAATAAACTTTACATATACAAATGGAAAATGGTATGCAAAAGCAGAAATCTATAAAGGATAAGGAGAGAAAATATGTTTGGAAAAGTAGTAAATGGGAAACTAGAAGTTGCTCCTCATAATTTAAAATTAGACGATGGCAGCTTAATTGTAAACTTTGATGAAAATGAAACATTATTAAAATCATATGGATATAAAGAAGTTATAGAAAATCCTCCTGCATACGATAAAGAAAAAGAATGCATAATCATGAAGGATTTTACAGAAACAGACACAACAATCACTCCTAGTTATGAGGTTGTTAAAATAGAAAGCTTATTAGAAGAAACTACTGATATGGAAAAATTAGTAGACATACTTAAAGCAGAGATGCTTAATGCTAGAAGTGGAGACGGAGAACATGATGATTTTGGTTCATTAGGAGAAAAGCTTTCATATATGATGAAATATTTTACTCCAGAAGAAATATTTATAGGTTCAGATTTACCTAATGACGGAAAATATAAACTATGGTTTGTAATGGATAAACACGAAAATCCTGACGATAGTGGAAATACAGATAAACCAAATCCTATCCCAACTCCAGAGCCTACTCCTAGTACTAGTATAGTAGTAGGGCAACAAAAAGATTGTATGTTTGTTCCTTATTATAATGAAAATGTTGACGATACAACAACAGAAGGATATCCTGACAAACTGTATTGTTCTGCTTGTGATGCTTCATTGCTAGGAAAATCAGTTAAAATTTTTGGTACAAGTACAGAGCTAGACGGAAAGACATTCTTAATTAATGAAATTCTTCCAGATACTGCTCTTATGGGACAAGTTTCTCAAACAAAACCAATTATTGGTATTTGTTGTAAGAATGAAACAGAAAAAAATAAACTTAATACATGTACGGGAAAAGGTATTATTGGAGTTGTAGTTAGCGATTCTGCTAAAGTCGCAACAATAAATGAAGGTATAGGATTAAATGTAAGAAGTGGGACAGGAACTACTAATTCTAAAATAGGATATGTATATGACGGTACAAAAGTACTTATATTAGAAGAATATGATAATACAACATGGATAAAAATTTATTATAACGGCAAAGAAGGATATATAAACGGAGCAGATAAATATGTTCAAAAATCTACAATACAATTAGATTCCGATGGAAACCCAGTTGGAGTTAATGAAATAACTAGATTCCCTTCTAAATGCAAAGGAATAGATGTTTCGAGACATAATGGAACAATAGATTGGAAAAAAGTTAAAGAAGGAGAAGAAGTTAAATTTGCCATTATTCGTATTGGATATGGTAGCAGAAGTCATAATGGTGGAGTTATAGATGAACAATTTAAAAATAATGTTGAAGCTTGTAAAAAATATGACATACCAATGGGAGTATACTTCTTTAGTTATGCAGCATCTCTTACTAAGCTTAAAGCAGAGGCAAACTGGGTTATAGAACAATTAGCTAAATATCCTGCTACTTTTGAATTGCCTATATTCTTTGACCAAGAATATGATTCATTAAAAACAAGTAAAAATAGTGCAGGAAATTACGTTTCAAAGAATCCAGGAAAATCAACTCTAACAAATTATATGAATACATTTTGCGATATGTTAGAATCGGCAGGATATAAAACAGGAATATACAGTAATGTTGACTGGTTAAATAACTATGTAAATTTCAATGATGTATCAAAAAGAGATTTATGGTTAGCTAAATGGAATGCAGATTCTCATGGCTGGACTAAATCAGATGTTAAAGTATGGCAAAATGGCTCTAGTAAGTTTATGGGAATGAATGAATCAGTTGATAGTAACATATGCTATGTTGATTATCCTTCATTAATAAAAGCAGAAAAGAAAAATGGATTTTAGGTGATATAGATGTTAATGAAAGTATTAGTAAATGGAGATTGGGTTACTGTCTGTGATTTTAGTAACTCTGGAATTAATGAAAATTCATTATATGTACAGTCAGATAAAAATGAATTAACAACTACAACTTTTTATAGAGAATTACCTGGAGGACTTGTTATGCAAGGAGTTCAAGTAATGCTAGATGCTCCAAAAGATAATTATTACTTTGTTAAAGATATAGACCTTCCAAAACCTTTTTCAGAAGTTTGCATAACAGCAGTAGCTAGTGGAAATACAACTGGAAACGACTGTTATTGCTTAAATACAGTAGCATATCCTCGCTCAAATTCAAAGATAAGACTTGGAATGAGACATATAACTGGAAAGAATTTGTCGGGAACAGTTACAATTTATTTATTCTGTGTAGGAAAGTAAGGTGGAAATATGGCAATTTATAATAGATATGAAGTAAGAATCAGTGGAGCAAGTGCAACATTAGATAAAGATATCTTATTAACTAGAGGAGATAAAGATGTCTCTTTGATTTTTAATATAGATAAATTTGGTTTTAAAAGTAAAACTAATTTTACAAAAGTTGAAATGACTTTATTGAAACCAAATATGGACACAGTTTTTTTAAATCCAACAATTGAAGAAGGAGAAATTGTTGTAAAAATATCTGAAGACATAATAGATGAAAGTATTGAAGTTGGAGGATATTCTTTTCAATTTTCTTTATTTGATAGTGAGGATTCAAAAATTAGTATTCCGATTATACATAATCAATTTTATGTATCAGAACCTCTAGGAAAGAATGTAGGCAGTTCTGACAAAGTTGACAATAGTTTATCCAATAGTGCCTACTCGAGTGGTAATAGCTCAAATATGAGTGTTTTAAATAATGATGGCACTTTCAATAAGAAAACATGGGGAGATAAAAATGTTATCTCTAGTGAAAAATTAAATCAATACGAAAATGCTTTTGATATGTTATTTGATAATAAAATATCTGTAAAGACAATCGTGGACGGAGTTATTACTTTAGATAATTCAAAATACCAACAAGCAGAAGTTGAGAATGAAGTTACTATAAAATTACCGAGTGCAACATATAATAGTAAGTTTATATTGTTTTTAAACTGTTTGCAAACAGTCGCAGTTTCATTTAAATCAACATCTTCAATAAATACGATTAAATTGGAAAAGGGTTATTATGCAATAGAATTGTATTATATTGGAGATTGGATTATAAAATATTAGGGAGTGATATTATGAGTGATAAAATTTATATTATCCCTAGAGACGTAGGAAATAAAGGAACAGGAAAATCTTTATATTTCATGTGGCAAGGAACAGCTTTAGGAATTAAGCAAGAAGGAGATGCCGATTATACTTTTGTAGAACTCAAAGGAAAAGACGGAACGAATGGGAAAAAAGGAGATAATGGTGTTACTCCAAACATCAAAATAGGAAATGTTACAACTTTAAGCCCAACTTTAAGTGCTTATGCTACAATTGAAGGAACTGCGGAAAATCCTATTATTTCCTTTGGTATTCCTAAAGGTGAAAGTGGAGAAGACGGGAAAACTCCAACTAAGGGAGTAGATTATTATACTACTCAAGAAATAAATGCTTTAAAAATAGATATTCAAAATAATCTGAAATCGTTTATTTCAACAGAAATAGATGAAAAACTTCCTGATGCTACTAAATTAAAAATAAAAGATGCTGCAAATATCTTTGATGCCACAAATACAGAAGATGCATTAATAGAAATCTATAATTCTATAAATAAAATTATGGAAGAGGAATATTAATGATAATACAAATAAAAGAGAAATTAAAAGAAGTAGCAAATGCCATTAGAAGTGTTAAGGGGACAACAGAAACTATTGTTGGAAATAATTTTGCAGATGAAATAAAAAAAATGGCATATATCGAAAATGGGACAATAAGTGGACCAATAAAATCTAAGGCAGGAAGTACAATAACTCCTTCAACTAGTAATCAAGTTATTAGTGGAGGAGTTTATTTAAATGGGAATATAACAGTGCAAGGAGATAGTAATTTAAAAGCAGAAAATATTGCTAGAGGAAGAACTGTTGGAAATTATATATTTGGAGTTCGAGGAACGGCAGATAAAATAGTTGAAGTAAAATATGAAAAACCAATTTGGACTGGGGCATATGCAAATGAAGCTTTAAAGGTTGCAAGAAGTTATTGGGATGCGAGAGTAAGTGGAAAAGTAAATTTTGTCTATAGTGGTGGTGATATCATATTTGAAGGAAAGTTAACAGACGTGT